>JAPORL010000094.1 GCA_026712605.1 Pseudobdellovibrionaceae bacterium
AAAAGCTTGTAAGATACAAAGCTAAAAGCGAGTTCGGATTTGAACACAACGCGACTGCAAGTCGCCTTGTGGCAAACCGCATGTCTGAGCTTTTCGCTTTGTATCTTACAAGCTTTTCACTCAAATTTCAAAATAGAGTTCAGATTTAAACTGAATGTTTAAGAATCAGTTTTTTTTTATATAAAACCTTTCCAGCCCATATTAAAGACAGCAAAATAAAAAACTTTCCAAAATTACTAACGGTGCTTGCAATAACAGAATAATTTTCTAAACTACCCATTAAGTTTAAAAGCACATACCAGTCATGAACTTCTGGATGAGATTGACCAGTTACCCCTCCTAAAAGAAGCGCTGTTCGATCCCAAGCATCATAAATATAAGTCGCTACATCTATTAAATTTTGACCAAACCACCAAAGCATTAAACCAGCTGAAAAGTTATCTTTTTGTCTTAAAAAAGCTCCCATAGCAACAAGAGGAACGAGACACTGGAAAAGAGTACCCCCAAAAGCATGTAAAAATTTGCCTGCCCACATTAAAAAAATATGACCCGCCTCATGAAAAATTAAATTAACCCTATCTAAAAAAGCATACACCCAACCCATAGTTGAAGCTTCACCGCTAGCAGGTAATTTTAAAAGACCTATACTCCATAAGCTAAGCAAAGCAAAACCTATGGCTTCAAAAATAAAACGCTTTCTATCCACTGGCTCTTCTACAATGAAAACATAAGCAAAAAAGCGTTTTACTAAAGGCTGTGATAATAAATTAGAAAATGAAAAATTAATTTTTTGTGTTTTATTTTTATTCAAAATACTATCTAGTTTTCATTTAAAACCTAGAGGGTTTGTCAACATTATCTTCAACAGATCTCGCACCCGGAGGAGGAAATAAATTTACACTTTCTTCCTCTTCTGTTTCTACAACTAAAGGATGTTTATGATAAGCTGAGAAAACCGTTCCTGCAGGAATGAGTCTTCCCATGATAACATTTTCTTTTAAACCAACTAATTTATCTACTTTAGATTGAACTGCCGCTTCTGTTAAAATACGAGTCGTCTCTTGGAAAGAAGCCGCAGACAACCAACTTTTTGTATTTAAAGATGTTTTAGTAATCCCTAAAAGTAAATGTTTATAATTTGCTGGACGCCCCCCTTCTTGAATAACCTTTTCATTAGCAGACTGAACTTCAGAAATTTCCACTTGCTCTCCAGTTATATAATTTGTGTCTCCTGGATCAGCAATCTCACATTTTCTAAGCATCTGACGAATAATCAACTCAATATGTTTATCATTGATAGCAACACCTTGTAGGCGATAGACTTGTTGAACTTCATTCACTAAATAGGAAGCAACAGCTTTAACCCCAGATACATTTAAAATATCATGAGGATCTGTTGTGCCATCCATTAAAGAATCCCCTTTTTTAATCAACTCTCCTTCACGAACAGAAATGAATTTGCCTTTAGGCAGTAAATATTCCTTCTGCTCTCCTTCACGAGAAGTAACAATAACTTTTTGTTTTCCTTTTACATCTTTTCCAAAATTCACATAACCTTCAATCTCAGAAAGAATAGAAGGCTCTTTAGGATGACGCGCTTCAAAAAGTTCAGCGACACGAGGCAAGCCACCTGTAATATCTTTTGTTTTGGTGCTTTCTTTATGTATTTTTGAAATGATGTCTCCTGCATGAATTTTATCTCCATTTGAAATCATTAACTGGGAACCTGTAGATAAAATATAAGTCGCTGGTGTGTCTCTGCCTGGAAGATTAACAGGCTCACCTTTTTCATCTACTATAGCAACAATACATTTTTGATGATCACTGGATTTACTTTCTGTTATCACCTGAGTTGTAAAACCTGTAGCCGGATCTACTTGTTCAACAACATTAATTCCTGATTCTATTCCTTGAAATTTCACAACTCCTGATACATCAGAAACAATAATATTAGTATAAGGATCCCATGTTGAAACAGTATCTCCTTTTTTCACTTTATCACCTTCTTTAAAATTCAATACCGCTCCATAAATTAAAGATATTTTTTCTCTTTCCCATCCTGTTTCATCTAAAATAGAAATTTCACCACCTCGATTCATAACTGTCCACTTTCCTTCACGATTTTGAACTGTATTAATATTTTCAAATTTTAAAGTTCCTTCATACCGAGCAATATGTTCTGATTGTTCTACAGAACGAGAAGCCGTTCCACCCAAGTGAAATGTTCTCATTGTCAGTTGTGTTCCCGGCTCTCCAATAGATTGTGCGGCTATAATACCAACAGTTTCTCCTATAGTTACAGTTCGACCTAAACCTAAATCTCTTCCATAACATTTAATGCAAACACCATCTTTGGTTTGGCAAGTTAAAGTAGAGCGAATTTTAACTTTTTCAATTCCTGCTTGATTTATTTTTTCAACAACAGATTCATTGATTTCTTCATCTGCAAGGCATATCACTTCAGAAGAGTTAGGATTTATAATATCTTCAAAAGCAGTCCGACCTAAAATTCTTTCTGAAAGAGGCTCAATAACACCTCCACTTTCAACTAAAGCTGTTACTTCAATAAAATCATGACTTCCACAATCTTTTTCTGTAACAATAACATTTTGAGAAACATCAACCAGCTTTCTTGTTAAATAACCTGAATTAGCTGTTTTTAATGCTGTATCCGCTAAACCTTTACGAGCACCATGAGTAGAAATAAAATATTGAGAAACAGTTAAGCCTTCACGAAAATTAGCTGTAATAGGAGTCTCAATAATTTCACCAGAAGGTTTAGCCATTAAACCTCTCATACCTGATAACTGCCGAATCTGAGCTGTTGAACTTCTAGCTCCTGAATCAGCCATAATAAAAATAGGGTTAAAACTAGTTGATGTTATTTGTTTTCCATCTACATCAAACTCTTCTTTTTCTAAATGATCCATCATCTCAGTAGCAATTTTATCTCCACAGTCTGTCCATGTATCTATCACCTTATTATATCTTTCTCCTTCTGTAATTAAACCTTCATCGTATTGGCGACGAATTTCATCCACTTGAGTTCTAGCCGTTTGCAACAACTCTTTTTTACCGGAAGAAATCTGCAGATCATTAATGCTAATAGAAATCCCTGCCTTTGTAGAATATTTAAAACCAGAGTTCATCAATTTATCCGCTAATATAACGGTTTGCTTTCCTCCACACATTCTAAAAGTTTTATTTATGAGATCAGCTAAACTTCCTTTATTCATAACACGATTATAAAATTTAAAAGGAACTTCTTTAGGCACAATAGCGCTTAACAAAACACGCCCAACTGAAGTGTCTTCTAGCTTTCCATGCACACGACATTTTATACTAGCTTGTAAATCAATTTGATCGGTTTCATAAGCATAAATAACTTCATTCACATCAGAAAATATTTTTCCTGAATTTCTAGCTCCTGGACGAATTCTTGTCATCCAGTAAACTCCTAAAACCATATCTTGTGTAGGATTGATAATAGGTTGTCCACTAGCTGGACTTAAAATGTTATTAGTAGACATCATTAAAACACGAGCTTCTGTTTGAGCTTCAATAGATAAAGGAACATGAACTGCCATTTGATCTCCATCAAAGTCAGCATTAAAAGCAGTACAAACTAAAGGATGAAGCTGAATAGCTCTCCCCTCATGTAAGATGGGCTCAAAAGCTTGTATTCCCAAACGGTGCAAAGTAGGAGCTCTATTTAAAAGAACGGGATGCTCTTTAACAACCTCTGATAAAATATCCCAAACTTCATCTGTTTTTTCTTCTACTAAAGCCTTAGCTTGCTTAACTGTTAAAGCCATTCCTCTTTTTTCTAATTTATTATAAATAAAAGGTTTAAAAAGCTCTAAAGCCATTGTTTTCGGCAAACCACATTCATGGAGTCTTAAATGAGGTCCTACCACAATGACTGAACGACCTGAGTAATCCACTCGTTTTCCAAGTAAATTAGAACGAAAGCGACCTTGCTTTCCTTTTAAAATTTCACTTAAAGAACGAAGAGGTCTTTTATTAGAACCTGTAAAAACTTTTCCACTTCTACCATTATCTAAAAGCGCATCCACAGCTTCTTGAAGCATTCGCTTTTCATTACGAATTATAATTTCTGGAGCATTAAGCTCTTGTAACTTTCTAAGCCTATTATTTCTATTAATAACCCGACGATAAAGATCGTTTAAATCTGATGTAGCAAAACGTCCTCCTTCTAAAGGCACGAGAGGTCTTAGATCAGGGGGTATTACAGGTAAAGATTCTAACATCATCCATTCTGGTTTATTGATAGAATTTTGAAAATCTTCCATAACTTTAATTCTTTTTCTTATTTTTTTAATGGTCGCTTCTGAACTTATATCCTCTAAACTTTTCCTTAACTGTTTTGCTGTAAAATCGACATCAATAGATTTTATTAAGCTCTTTATAGCTGATCCTCCTATATCTACTTTAAAGTTAGGACCTCCATATTCCTGTTGAGCTTTTTCATACTCCTCTTCAGATAAGAGCTGTCCTTTTTTAAGATCCGTATCCATAGGATCTACAACGACATAATATTCACAATAAAGGATTCTTTGCACATCTTTAACAGAAAGACCTAAAAAATTTCCTATACGACTAGAGGCAGTTCCTAAAAACCAAATATGAGCTACGGGACTTGTGAGCTCAATATGTCCCATTCTTTCTCTTCTGACTTTAGAGCGAGTGACTTCTGTACCACATTTTTCACAAACAACAGTGCGATACTTCATCCCTTTATATTTTCCACAAAGACATTCATAATCTTTTATCGGACCAAAAATTTTACAACAAAAAAGCCCCTCTCTTTCTGGTTTGAATGTTCTATAATTAATTGTTTCTGGTTTTTTAACTTCTCCATAACTCCAACGACGAATCATTTCAGGAGAGGCAATAGACACTCTTATTGATTCTAAAGCTAAGGGATCTCTTGGTTTATCAAAAAAATTTAATAAATCTTTCATTCTTTATCTTCCTCCTCTTCCTCTTCCACACTATCGGTTAAAATATCTGATTCAAACATTTCTACATTTAAACCAAGACTTTTTATTTCATTGACTAAAACATTAAAAGATTCTGGTATTCCGGGCTCTAAAGTGTTATCACCTCTTACAATACCTTCATACATACGAACTCGTCCTGACACATCATCAGATTTAACAGTTAAAAACTCTTGTAGACAATAAGCCGCCCCATAGGCTTCAATAGCCCAAACTTCCATTTCTCCTAGCCTTTGTCCTCCAAATTGAGACTTACCCCCTAAAGGCTGTTGAGAAACTAAAGAATAAGGACCTATAGAACGGGCATGTATTTTCTCTTCTACTAAATGGTGAAGCTTTAACATATACATCACACCCACTGTAACAGGCATTTCAAAAGGTTCTCCTGTTCTACCATCAAATAAAACAGTTTGTCCTGTTTCAGGAAGTTCGGCCTGTTTTAAAATATCTTTAACTTCATCTTCTTTAGCTCCATCAAAAACAGGTGTAGCTAAATGAATCCCAGAACTCACTTTTTCGGTAAGTCTTTTTATAGAGTCTTCATCTAACTGATCAATTGTTTCACTAATGGATTTATTGTTTAAATATATTTTCTTCAGCTCTTCTCTAGCTGATTTTTCCTTAAAATTATCTATGTGTTTTTGAATTTGTCGTCCTAAATTTAAAGCCGCCCATCCTAAATGAGTCTCTAAAATTTGACCTATATTCATACGAGAAGGAACCCCTAAAGGATTTAAAACCATATCTACAGGACGACCATCCGCTAAATAAGGCATATCCTCAACGGGAAGAATTTTAGATATAACTCCTTTATTTCCATGACGACCAGAAAATTTATCTCCCACTTCAACTTTTCTTTTTACAGCAACATAAACCTTTATCATTTTAATAACACCTGGCATAAGATCTTCACCTTCATAAAGGCGATTGATTCTTTCTTTATAAAGAGTTTCCAAAGCATCCAAACGGCTTTGATACTCATCCATTATTTTTGAAAGCTCTTCCGCTAAGCTATCTTTTTTTAAAGGAATATAAGCTAACAATTCATAAGGAATTTTTTTAATATCTTCTTCTGTTATTGTATGATTTTTTGGAAGGAGTTCCTCTGAGCCATCATCATTTAAAAGAATATCAGAGCTTTTTTCACCTATGATTAAATCTTTAATTTGATCTAAAGCATTATTCTTAAAAGCATTTTTTTGAATATCTCTATCTTTTTTAAATCTCTCTTCTTTTTCTTGAATAATGGATTTTAATCTTTCACTTTTTTCAACTCCCTCTCTGGTATAAATTTGTGTATCAATCACTGTGCCAGAGACTCCTGACGACACTCTCACAGAAGTATCTTTAACATCTCCTGCTTTCTCACCAAATATAGCTAAAACTAATTTTTTTTCTGGAGAAAGCTGACTTTCTGCTTTAGGCGTTACCTTTCCAACTAAAATATCTCCTGTTTTAACTTTAGCTCCAATTCTCACAATACCAGATTCATCTATATTTTTTAAAGCCTCTTCACCGACATTAGGTATATCAGCAGTAATCTCTTCATTTCCCAGTTTTGTATCTCTTGCTAAACATTCAAACTCTTCAATATGTATTGAAGTATAAACATCATCTTTAATTAATCTTTCTGAAATAAGAATAGAATCCTCAAAATTATAGCCTGCCCAAGGAGTAAAAGCCACTGTCACATTTCGTCCTAAAGCCAATTCACCCATATCCATAGCTAAACCATCTGCAACCACATCCCCTTTTTTCAAAACATCCCCAATTCTTACAATTGGTTTTTGATTAAAACAGGTGTTTTGATTTGTTCTTTGATATTTTATAAGATCATAAATATCTAAACTAGATCCTTTCTTACCGGACTTGGTCAAGCGGCGAATTATAATACGAGAAGCTGAAACATCTTCCACAATACCAGGGTATTTACAAACGACACTATTTCCTGAGTCTTGAGCTACCAGTTTTTCCATACCTGTTCCTACTAAAGGAGCTGATGTAATCATTAGAGGCACAGCTTGCCTCTGCATATTAGATCCCATCAAAGCTCTGTTGGCATCATCGTGTTCTAAAAAAGGAATCAAAGCGGCCGCAATAGAAACTAATTGACCGGGAGATACATCCATAAGAGTCACATCCTCTTTTTTCACAGGTTTGTATTCTCCATTTACTCTACCAGTTAAAAAACTTCCTTTTTCCAATTCATCAAAATTAAACCGCGCTTGGCTTATAGTATGAGCCTGTTCCTCTAAAGCTGAATAGTACTTTACTTCATCTGTGATACGCCCATCTTTAACAACACGGTAAGGTGTTTCTATAAAACCATATTCATCAATACGAGCATAAGTCGCCATAGAGGCAATCAAACCAATATTGGGACCCTCAGGAGTTTCAATAGGACAAATTCTTCCATAGTGAGTAGGATGCACATCCCGCACTTCAAAACCCGCTCGCTCTCTTGTTAAACCACCAGGACCAAAAGTAGAAATTCTTCTTTTATGCGTGATTTCAGCTAAAGGGTTAGTTTGATCCATAAATTGAGACAATTGACTGGAACCAAAAAACTCTTTTACAACAGCGCTTACAGATTTTGCATTGATAAGATCTTGTGGCATCATAGTATCCTTATCTTGCAAACTCATTCTCTCTTTAATAACCCTTTCCATACGGACTAGACCAATCCGATACTGATTTTCCAAAAGCTCTCCTACAGATCGCACTCTTCTATTTCCCAGATGATCAATATCATCTACCTTTCCCTTTCCATTTCTTAAATCAATCAAATGCTTTAATACCCTAACAATATCTTGTCTGGTAAGAGTCCCTTGTGTCTCTGGTATATCTGTAAAACCAAATTTATGATTTATTTTTATACGACCCACTTCTCCTAAATCGTAACTCCCTTCCTTAAAAAATAAATTATTAAAATAAAATTCAGCAACTTCTAAAACAGGAGGCTCACCAGGTTTCATTCTTTTGTAAATATCTAAAAGCGCTTCTTCTCTTGTTCTAACAGTATCAATTCTTAAAGTATTAGATAAGTAGGGACCAAAAACAAAACTTTCAAAAAATATAACTTTAAATTTTTTAATGCCTAATTGAAGAGCTTTTTGTATGATATCTTCTGTCAACATCTCATTAGATTCACAAAAAACTTCACCTGTAGTAGGATCAACAAGAGGTTCTGCTAAAACACTATTTTGTAAATCGGAAAATTCAATCTCCATCTCTTTGATGCCTGCCGTATTGATCTTGTTTCTAACAGAGCGAGTTACCCTACGCCCAGCCCGGACAATAACATGACCTGATTTATCTTTTATATCCTTACTGATTCTCTGACCTGCCATCTCATCAATATTAAAAGTTCTAATGAGATTGCCTTTTTTAAAAAAAACATCATCTACATAATGAAACTCCTTTAAAATCTCATCTGGAGATAAACCTAAAGCCTTTAAAAAAATAGTAGCTGGAAATTTTCTTTTTCGATCAATCCTTGTATTAATAGTATCTTTTTGATCAAATTCAAAATCTAACCAAGATCCTCTGTAAGGAATAAAACGAGCAGAATAGATATATTTTCCGCTTGTACTGCCTTTACCACCATCATGATCAAAAAAGATACCTGGTGAACGATGGATTTGAGAAACAACAACACGCTCTGTTCCATTTATCACAAAAGAAGCATGATCTGTCATCAAAGGAATATCACTTAAATAAACTTCTTGCTCTTTAACATCATGAATTATTCTTTCTTTTCCTTCTTCTGCTGGTTCAAAAATAATCAATCTGAAAGTTACTTTTAAAGGAGAAGCATAAGTCATTCCTCGTTTTTGAAGACATTCCCTAACATCATATTTAGGATGAGATAAACTATAATCAACAAACTCTAAGCTAACGGTATTGTTGTAATCAGAAATAGGAAATACTGATTTAAAGACAGCTTGAAGACCTACATTTTTTCTTTTTCCGGCTGGAATATTTCTTTGTAAAAATTTCTCATAGGAGGAGTTTTGCAGTTGTATTAGATTAGGAACTTCTACAGATTTTTTCATCGTTCCAAAGCTCTTGCGAAATCTTAAATTAGAGCCTGTCAGAGAGATTTTTTTCATTCAACCTTCCTATTTTTCTCAAAAAAACAAAATCCTTCAACCTAAAAAGGCAAGGACTGTAAAAATTAATTATTCAAATCTTTATTTAACTTCAACCTTAGCGCCAGCTTTTTCTAAAGCTGTTTTAATTTTTTCAGCTTCATCTTTCGGTATCCCTTTTTTAACCGATTTAGGCGCGCCCTCTACCAAATCTTTAGCTTCTTTAAGACCTAAACTGGTAGTTGCCCGAACCTCTTTAATTACAGCAATTTTGTTACTGCCCACACTGGATAAAATAACTTCAAATTCTGTCTTTTCTTCTGCAGGAGCTACTTCTACTCCAGCACCAGCTGTAGCTACAGCTACAGGGGCGACAGCTGAGACACCCCACTTTTCTTCTAAATCCTTTATTAATCCAGCCAATTCAATGACTGGCATTTGAGAAAGGTAATCTATAACTTTATCTTTACTGAGTTCAGGCATTTTTATCCTCCAATATGTTGAGCTTTTAATTAATGGGCGTTTTTATACTTTAAACTCAAATCTTTATAATAGTTTTTTATCAACTGTCAAGTCCGTTTATAATTTTTTAATAACACTTACAAATATTTGTTCCTAATTTTTCAAGTAAAACTTGAAAAAAAGGGATTTTTTAAGCTTTTTTCTTAAATTATAGCTACTTTTTACTTTTAGAATGAAGAAGTCTGGCAAAACTTTCTGGAATCTCTTTTATCGTAGATAGAAATTTCGTTAAAGGAGCCGATAAAAGCCCTAAAAATTGAGCTTTTAAAACTTCATGAGAAGGAAGTTTGGCTAAGGCTTTCACTTCTTTTGAACTTAAAGCCTTATCATCTAAAACAGCCTGTTTAATTTCAAAAGATTCACTTTCTTCATCTAATTTATCAATAATTTTAGCCACTTTAGCAGGATCATCAAAAGCCAAAACAAAAGCATTCGGACCTTTCATAAAAGGAGTATAAGCCTGTTTTATGTTTTCATTTCCTTCCATCGCTCGTAAAGATAAAGTATTTCGAATCACTTGAATATTAGCCTGATTTTTTTTTAAGTCTTTTCTAAGATCTGTCATTTGCTCCACATTTAAACCTATACAATTAACTAAAAAAGAGGCTTTTGAATTCTGAAAGCCTGTAGCTAACTGATTAACTTGAGTCTTTTTTCTCTCACGGTTTAACATATTAAGATAACTCCTTTTGAACAGCTTGAATGGGGTTTAAATTTAATCCCGGTCCCATAGTAGCTGAGACAGATAGACTTCTTATATAGGTTCCTTTACTAGATTTTGGTTTTAATTTTAAAATCTCTTCCATTAAACTGATATAATTTTCTTTTAATTTTTCAAAACCCATAGATTTTTTCCCAATAGAACAATGAATAATACTATTTTTATCCACACGAAAACTAGCTTTTCCCTTTTTTTCTGCTTCTACAGAAGGTCCTATACGATTTGTAACAGCTCCTGTTTTTGGACTAGGCATTAAACCTTTAGGACCTAAAATTTTAGCTATTTTTGCAACTGTAGGCATCATATCTGGAGTAGCTAAAACCCTATCAAATTCTAACCAACCTGATTTAATTTTTTCAATAAGATCCTCTGATCCCACAAAATCGGCTCCGGCCTTTTTGGCTTCTTCTTCTTTTTCGCCTTTAGCAAAAACCACAACCCGAATGTTTTTACCTAATCCATGTGGCAAACTGACTGCCCCACGAACCTGTTGATCCGCCTGTTTTGCATCCACTCCCAACTTAGCTGATATATCTATAGATTCATCAAAGCCAGCTGTTGCTGTATCTATAGCTAACTTTAAACCTGAGTCCAGTTCATAAAGCTTGTCATTTTCTACTTTTTTTAAACTCTCTTTATACCTTTTATTTGCCATTTTAGCCTCATTTTTACTCTTTCAGCTCTGCTGTTTTATATTTTTTTTTTCTATTTTGCAACTTTATAATAGTCTTAATTAAATTCTTATCTTTTTGGGCTTTTCTTTCAAAACAACTTTTTAATAAAATAAGCTTAATCTATCTCTAATCCCATACTGACAGCCGTTCCAATAACTTGGGCTTTTGCTGATTCCAAATCTAAACAATTCAAATCAGGAAGTTTTATTTTTGCAATTTCTTCAATTTGAGAGGAGTTTATTTTTCCTACTTTATCTTTTTGGGGCATTTTAGAACCGCTTTTTAAATTCATAGCCTTTTTTAATAAAACAGAAACTGGAGGAGTTTTTGTTACAAAAGAAAAGGAGCGATCTTGATAAACAGTGATAACGACAGGGACAATGGTATCTCCTGCTTTTTGAGTTTTTGCATTAAACTGTTTACAAAAATCCATAATATTAACACCGTGTTGCCCTAAAACAGGACCGACTGGAGGAGAAGGATTTGCCTTTCCAGCTGGAATTTGAAGTTTAATATACCCTTGAACTTTTTTAGCCATTTTATACCTCTTTTTTAAGTTTCTCTATGCACCTGATCAAAATCAAACTCCACAGGAGTAGGTCTTCCAAAAATACTAACGGATACTTTCACACGACCTTTTTCTTTGTTCACTTCTTCCACTGTTCCATTAAAATTTTTAAAAGGTCCATCAATAACTAACACACTTTCGCCTTCTGAAAAAGTAATTTGAGCCTGTGGATTTTCTGAACTTTCTTTCATTTGCTGATCTATGACTTTTAATTGTTCAGGAGGAACTTCTATAGGTTTAAATCTCCCACCTACAAAATGACTGACATTTGTAACACTCTTAATTAAATAAGACAGCCTATCATTTAATTTCATTTTAATAAAGATATAGCCTGGATATATTTTTTTAGAGCGAGGAATTTTTTTACCTTTTACTACTTGGATCACATCTTTTTCAGGAATAAGGACTTCTTTGATTTGCTCTTTCAAATTTTTATTATCTACCAAATCACTAATCATTTGTTTTGCGCGTCCCTCACAATTTGTTTTTGTTTTTAATACATACCATTTAAAGTCTTCCATTTTTTACCTCTTTAAAAATATCTTTATTAGTTCAACTCTGTATAATGATTCTTTAAATAATTCATTCCATAAAAAATCTCACACCAGTGCCTGCCAATAAGTCAAATATCCCTAAAACGACACCAGAAACAATTAAAATGACTGAAACCAAAATTGTCATAGAGTAAAGCTCCTTTTTTCCAACCCAAACAACTTTACGGACTTCTGTAACCACTTCATCTGCTAATTTTCTATAAGATTGATTAACTTGGAAGAATAAGAAAGTTTTTATAATGATAGCTATAGACACTTCATGCCTAAAGATATCTTGGTTATAAAG
>JAPORL010000119.1 GCA_026712605.1 Pseudobdellovibrionaceae bacterium
ATGTCTGAGTTTTTTGCTTTGTATCTTACAAGATTTTCATTCAAATTTCAAAATGGAGTTCAGACTTAAACACAATCCGACTGCAAGTCGCTTTGTGGCAAAACACATGTCTGAGTTTTTTGCTTTGTATCTTACAAGATTTTCATTCAAATTTCAAAATGAAGTTCAGACTTAAACACAATCCGACTGCAAGTCGCTATATGGCAAAACGCATGTCCGAGTTTTTAGCTTTGTATCTTATAAGATTTTCACTCAAAGCTCAAAATAAGTTCAGACTTAAGCTTTTACATAGCTTGAGGTCTGGGAATATTTAAAATCTCCAAACCTCTAAAAAGAGTTTTATAAGTAATGTGAGTTAATAAAAGCCGATCGGATTCTTTCTCACTTCCCAGTATTCTGTTCTGATTATAAAAACGATTAAACTCCTTAGACAAATCCACTAAATATCTAGCTAAAATATGAGGTTTAAACTTTTGAAGAGATTGAAAACAAGCCCATTCAAAAGACAGTAACTTCCAAGCTAAAAACTCTTCAGTAGGATCAAAACAAGAATCAAATTTTTTAATAGAGTCAAAATTTGCTTTTTTTAATAAACTATTAGCTCGCACCAAACTATACTGAACAAAAGGACCTGTATCTCCATTAAAATCTAAAACTTTACTCCAATCAAAATCCACATCTTTTATGCGATCTTGAACTAAATCATTAAAAACAACTGCTCCTATAGCTACTTCCTGAGAAATTTTATCTTTATCCTCTAAAGAGGGGTTTCTTTCTTCAATAATTTTTTTTACCCTATCAATAGCTTGACTTAAAATATCTTTTAAATAAACAGCCTGCCCTTGACGGCTAGACATTTTTCCTTCCCCCTTAAAGCGATACATTCCAAAACTTAAATGCAAATTTTTATCAAATTTGGAATTGAGTTTTTGAGCCACTTCAAATATTTGTTTAAAATGTAAATTTTGATCCGAGCCGGTGATATAAATATTTTGATCAGCTTTTAAAGTTTCAAAACGATAGATCAAACTGCATAAATCTCTAGCTGAATAAGTAGAAGCTCCATCTGTTTTAAAAATCAAACAAGGCGTAGAGCTGATATCTAAAAACACAACTTGAGCACCTTCGCTTTTCAACAATAAAGCTTTTTCTGTTAAACGAGACTTTAAATCTTCCATAAATTTTATATAAAAAGATTCGCCTAATACAATATCATGCTTAACATTTAAAAGCTTCCAATAATTTTCATAATTTTTTAAAGAAAGAGAGACAAACCATTCCCATAGCTTTTTTAACTCTTTATCTCCTTGTTCTAATTGTTTAAAAAGCTGTCGGGCAGACTCCAGATTTTTTTCATCTTGCTCAGCTGATTTATAAAAACGAACATATAATTTAACTAAAGATTCAAAAGCTTGAGTTTTAAAATCATAATCATTTTTCCATTTTTTATAAGCCCATAAAAGCTTTCCAAATTGACTCCCCCAATCCCCCAAATGGTTAACTGCTGTTACTTTAAAACCAAAAGCTTTTGCTAAATTCACTAAAGCCTGTCCTAAAACAGTCGCTCTTAAATGACCAATATTCATAAACTTAGCAACATTAGGAGAGGCAAAATCCATGATTAAATGAGGAGATTTTTCATTCTTAAACTGCATAAGATTTGTCTTTCTGCCAAATTGATCTAAATATTTTTGAATATAAGAAGTTTTAAAATAAAAATTAATAAAGCCAGCTAAAGGCTGACAAGATTTTAAAAAAGAAGGAGGGGATTTATTAATTTCAGCTGATAATTTTTGAGCTAAATTTTGAGGAGAAGTTTTTTGTTTTTTAGCTAAAGCAAATACAGGAAGTGATAAATGACCATGATCTGGATTCCTAGCTTGCTCTAAAATAATATCTTCTTCTAAAAAAAAATTTTTCAAATAAGAGTTAAGCTCTTGTTTGATAAGGCTTAATTGACCTTGTTCTTTTAAAGAGGATAACATTATAGGCTCTTGTATATCTTATAAAACAAAAAAAATCAAAATCCATTGCATTATTTATTTTTAAAAGGCAGTATTATTTAATAATGAGAAGATGGATAAAAACAGCTTGTGTTTTTGCTCTTATATCCTGTTTTGGACACTTTTATCTAGCAAAAAGAGCTTACCAACTTTCAGCTGGTTTTGCAGAAAAAAGTGCGATTTGCCAAATCAGTGAAAAAATCAACTGTGATCAAGCTCTTCTTTCCCCTTATGCTAAAATTTTTAATTTCTCAATTTCAGATTTTGGCTTTGCCTTTAATTTAACCTTATTTGTTCTTTTGCTTTTTATGCTTAAATTCAATTTAAGTCCTTATTGGAAAAATTTATTATTTTATATATCGGGGTTTATGGCTCTATCTTCTGTAGTAATGTCTATTATATCTTTACTATATCATTTGTATTGTCCTGTCTGTTGGAGTCTGTATATTTTCTCTTTTATAATACTAGCGAGTTTATTTTTTGCCTTAAAGTCTAATCTCATGTCCCCTTTAAATTTTATCTTAACAGCTGTAAAAGAAAAAAGCTTTTACTTTTTAGGCGTCGTTATTTTTTTGTGCGCTGGTTTTTTACATATTAGCTTTATAAATGCCTATGATATAAAAGATCAAAATGAACTCATTTTCAGTTTATTAGAAGATTGGCAATATGAGCCAACTGTTGAAGTGCCTCCTCACCATGTCATGGAAAAAGGCAATGAGAACTCTCCTATGGTTTTAGTAGAGTTTGCCGATCTTTTATGTCCCGCCTGTAAAAGAACACATAGGCCTTTAAAAAAATTTCTCAAAAACTTTCCTGATGTTAAATTTTATTTTTTTGTTTATCCATTAGATAGCGCTTGCAACGATTCTATATCCTTTAGTCGCTCTGGATTAAGCTGTGAATTGAGTAAAGCTCTTATTTGTGCTAAAGATAAAAGCTGGGAATTTAAAGATTATTTTTTTAAAAAGCAAGAGCAATTTATATCTGCTCAAGGTCTTCCCAAAAAAGTTACTAAACTTATGGATGAAATTATAAATAAAACCCAATTAAATAAAGCTCAGTTTGAAACCTGCATGAAAAAAGAATCTACATCAGAAAAAGTAAAACTTTCTGCACAAGCTGGACATCAAGTAAAAATTAAAGGCACTCCCAGCTTTTTAATTAATGGTAAAAAACTAATATCTCATGATGCTCAACTTGTTTTGTTACAAAAAATCTATCAATATTTAAAATCTCAATAAAATATGAAAACAATTGTTGCCTTAGGATCAGGAACAGGCTCTACGATTGAGTTTTTTTGTCAAAAAATCCTTGATGAAAAGCCAAATTTTAGCATAAGCGCTTTGATTACAAACAATCCACAATCCCAATTATTACAAATAGCTAAAAATTTTAAGCTTCCTTATCATCTTATTCCTTATGATAAAACAAATATTAAAAAATGGGATAAAAATATGTGTGAAACTTTAAATTTATATAAACCTTATCTTATTTTATTAGCCGGCTTTTTAAAAAAAATTGGACCTCTTGTATTAAAACAATTTCCAAACCAAATTATAAATTCTCATCCTTCTCTACTCCCAGACTTTGGAGGCGCTGGCATGTATGGATCAAAAGTTCATAAAGCTGTTATAAAAGCAAAAAAAACAAAAACAGGTGTTAGCATACATAAAGTAAATAAAGAGTATGATAAAGGATTTATTATAGCTCAAAAAGATATTCTTATTGAAAAAAATGAAACAGCTATAGAGCTAGAAAAAAAAGTCAAACAAATAGAAAAGCCTTTTTATTTTGAAACTGTGAAAAATATTTTAAACAATAAATTTTAATCTTTTTTAGGAATAATTTATATCTGATTTTGTTTGAATTTTCAGCATTGCTTCACTTACAAAAAGTTTAATAGACTTAAACAGGATTAGTTTATAGATAGATTCAACTATTTCCTATATTGAGAAAAAAAGGCAGTATGAAAAAACATAAAACATAAAAAACCAGCTAACATGTAAATTAAAAACAAATCTTGATTTTTATTAAAAGCAAAAAAATCAGTTAATGAGCTTTTTTCTAAAGGATAAATAGAATAAAGACTTCCCAGCATCAAACCTAAGATAACAGCTACACTTTGATTAAAGTATTTATCTAACATTTTTTGCATTAATTTAGCAGTTAATACAAAACCAAAAGCCATTCCAATAATAAAAATAAAAATTACAAAAAACTCTAAATTTTTTAAGATTCCTATAGTCTGTTCATAAAGTCCTAAAATAAGCAGAAGGTAAGAGCCAGAAAGCCCCGGCACAATTAAGGCTATAGACAATAAAAAACCAACAGGTAAAAATATAAAAGCAGGACTATCTTTAAAATAAGAAAATTCAAAACCGGAAGAAAATAAAATAAAATTCAGAAAAAAAGAGCCTAGAAAAAACAAAAAGAATATCTTGTTTTTTTGAGCTTTTTGAAAAGTAAAAAGCACTGTTCCTAAAATTAAACCAAATATAACTGAATAAAACTCAAGAAAATATTTATTGATCAAAAAATCTGCCCATTTTATAAAAAGAATGAGAGCTAATAAAGCTCCCAGCATAAGAGGGATTAAAAAAGACCAATCCCATGAATTTTTTAAAAAAGATAAATTTGATTTAATTTGAGCTTTATTAAATGAAAAACAAAGCGCTAATTTTTTTACATGTTCAATTTTAAAATTAGAAATTTCTTTTATTAACTTTTCATAAATACCCATTATAAAGGCCATTGTTCCTCCAGAAATTCCAGGAAAAACCATAGACAAACCTAAGACAAAACCCTTTAAACTCCTAATAAAAAACTGAAGCATATTGATATCTTTTATTCACAGTTTTGGTATAAAAAACTTTTGCTAAATAAGGGGTAGTTCCACTTCAATAACTGATTGGCAACTTGGATAAGAGGCAAACCTTGAATACTGTAAAAGTCATCTGTTTTTACTTTCTCAAATAAAGCTATTCCTGTAGATTCTATATGATAGCTACCAGCGCTTTTTAGAGGTTTATCTGTCATAACATAGTTTTTAATTTGTCTTAAAGTTAAATGACGCATCTTTAAATAGCTTTTTGATATGTGGTAAAACTCCTTTTTTTCCCATAACATACAAAGAGCTGAAATTAAAATGTGAGTTTTTCCTTGAAGCTGTATTAGATTTTGAATAGCCTGTTTTTCTGTATAAGCTTTTCCAAAAAGCTCACCATCTAAATAAACCATTTGATCACAAGCAATAATTATATCTTGATTATACTTATTCTTCCCTATTAAAGCTTTCTGTTTAGCTACTTGATAACAAGAGTTTTCAGGATTTTTTACATCTAAAAATTTTTCTTCATTAATATTAGGAGCCAAAATTTCAAACTTTAAACCCAGTTTATTTAAAAGCTTTTTCCGGCTAGGAGATTGACTAGCTAAAATAATTTTCATAACCTGTTTTTAAAAAAAACTTATATTAAGTTCAAGCTGAACATGACTTATTATCATCAATTAGACCCTTTTTTAATTCATTTCTACGGAAATTTTGGAATTCGTTGGTATTCCATGGCTTATATTTTAGCGGTTTTGTTTGCCTATTTTGCTGGACAATATTTAATCAAAAAAAACCGTATCCAGATTCCCAGCAATAAACTGATGGATATTGTTGTTTTTGGAGCTATAGGAGCTGTAGTAGGAGGACGATTAGGTTACTGTCTATTTTACAGTCCTGACTTATTTCTATCTTTTGACAGCTCTTTTCCTTTTTGGGGAATTTTAAAAGTTCATCAAGGAGGAATGTCCAGCCATGGAGGAATCATAGGTCTTTTATTTTCTCTGATTTTCTACTCTTACCGTTACAAAATGTCTTTTTTCTCTTTAATGGATTTAGGAGCTTTTGCGGGAGCCTTTGGAATTTTCTTTGGTCGTATAGCCAACTTTATAAATGGAGAGCTTTACGGTCGTATAGCAGAAGGAAGCGCATGGCTAACAGTCCGTTTTCCTTCAGAAGTTTTGCTTTGGGCTAGCCAAGCTGACATTTACAAAAAACAACTGATTTCTTTAAAAGAAATTACTCCAAAATTGGACACTATGTTGCTTAAAATTCCTTCTCCAGAAGTTTGGATGGATTGGGTTAATAAAGCGGTTATCGCTCCTGATTCTGTTTATAGCTCCTATGTGTCTTATGCTTGCCAACTTATTCTTCAATCTGCCTATAAATCCCCTATTAAAGAAATGTTAGAGCCTTTATTATCTTTACGTTACCCGTCCCAACTTTATCAGGCTATTTTTGGAGGTTTATTCCCTCTTATATTGATGAGTCTTTTTTGGATCAAATCAAGAAAAGCTGGTTTTATCTCTCTTGTTTTCATTATAAGCTATTTATCTTTTCGTATTTTTACAGAATTTTATAGAGAACCAGATTATTATATTGGATTTCAATTATTTGATCTTACAAGAGGACAATGGCTAAGCATTTTATTTTATTCCATAGTCTGCATTTATGCTTACTTTTTTTACAAAAAAAAGCCGGAAAAGGAATAAAAATCTTTTATGGATACAGCCAGCTTTTTTAGAAAGTTTTTCTATTCTGGCTTTTTCTCTAACATTTTCTGATAGATTTGATACCAATTGGATTCTAATTTCTTTTTTTCCGATTGGAAGGCTATATGTAGTCTAATAGCTGATTTAAAGAGGTAAGATTGTAAAGAAAGCCATCCTGTATCCAGTTCTTCTTTTATAGCTTCTATTTTTTTTAATTCAGGCAAACAAGAGTTTGTTAGTAAAGTCAAAATTTTGTTAGTAGCGGGTTAGTAATGGCTGTTTTTTGTTAATAACAGCTTAGTAATGATCTTTTTTAAAATACCATATAACAAAGAGGAAAAAGAGTTAAAAAAATCTAATGATGATTTTGGGATTTTAGTAAAGGCTGTTTTCTGCCATTTTCAGTTTTTGCTGTGATTGACTGAAATAGAGCGTTAAAATGCAGAAAAAGACAGGGAAAAGCACGGCTATTTAATACTTGATTTTACTAAATTATTCAGTTTTTGGGGAATTATATATAACTTCCTAAATTTATTATATTACTTATCACTTTGCCTTAAAACCCTTGAAAATACTAAATTTTTCATTTCAAAAAAGGTTTTTAAACTATTTACTGGCAAGATTATAATTATTAACCGCCATCCTCACAAGACGGAATCCGATATATTTTTTCTTAGCGTACTGACGATACCATAAGCGATTAGTTGAACGCAAACTCTTCCGGAAGAAGTTCCAACTACTGCCACGAACAACAACTGGCTCTGTATCTTTGTAGTAACGATCTCCGGTTACAATCAAGGGATCCTTTCCTCCCGGAAGTTCCCATTGAAACCTATCCTGAACTAACTCCCATACATTACCATACATATCATACAGACCCCAAGGGTTTGGAAGCTTGCTGGCTACTCTTTCTGGTTGAGTTCGATTTCCTTTTACATTGTAGATATTAAAACCAAGAGCTTCTAAATGTTCTGAGGTCACAACTTCTACACCTTCTAATAAATTTTCATACACAGCATAATCCTTTGCTTTAGAGGCATCATCTCCAAAAAAATAGGCTGTTGTTGTTCCTGTCCTTCCCGCATACTCCCACTCTGCCTCTGTCGGCAAACGATAACAACCCATTGGATCATTTAAATGATGACCCTTACAGCCTTCTAAGCCTTGCAACCTATTTAACTGGCTTATAAATTTCTGAACATCATCCCAAGAGACATTCTCCACTGGAAGATCCGGACACATATCTTTAGAACTGTCATAATTATTACAATATTTCGTGCCCTTAAAATGAGATGGATTTTCTCCCATGACCGCAACATACTGAGCTTGTGTTAGCTCTGTATTCATTATATCAAAAGAACGGCTTATCTCTACTGAAATATCCTCCTTAATATAGCCTTCACCATCCCATATTGACCTTTCCATTGTAAAAGAACCTGCCGGTATGGTTACAAATATCACTTCATCAAATAAATCCTTAACTGACTCATTTTCTTCTGAAACTTCTTGTTCTGCCCCTCCACAATAAATAGAAAATATAGTGAGTAAAAACACTAAAAATATTTTTTTTATCATTACTTTCTCCTTTTTTATTTAAAAAAAATCCTCTCTAAACTCTCACTATTGTCACTTTTTGTATACACTATATAGTGAGTCGGAAGACTTTACTAAAAGCTCATAGCAAAGAAAACAAATCATGTCAATAATTATGAAAATTTTTCCTGAGCTCGCCCTTTTAAAGAGAAAGAGTTAAATAAGGTCATAAATACTAAATTTTTTGGAGCGCTTTTCAAAATAAGGAAATTTATATAAATTGTCAAAAATCTGTTAGATTGCGAAAAATCCGATTCTAAATAAGCTAATTCGTAAAAAAGTTTAAAGCTCTACTAAAGAGAATTAAATTAAGAGTTAGCTAGCCTGCTTTAGCGCAGTTTCTAAAAATCTTAAAAAGAAGTTCAGATTTTAATACAATAATGAGCATAGATGATTTGCAGAAAACTATATTTTTTAAAATATTATAGGAAAAAAGTTTGTAAATAGGAATGGTTTTACTTATAAGTGACTAGCAAGTTTTATTATTTAAAAAACAGGGATATATGGTTCAATATGATTATGATTTATTTGTGATAGGAGGAGGTTCAGGAGGAATTCGATCGGCTCGCTGGGCCAGTCAATTAGGCGCAAAAGTCGCTTTATGCGAAAAAGATCGCTTAGGTGGCACTTGCGTTATTCGGGGTTGCATCCCAAAAAAACTAATGGTTTATGGAGCAAGTTTTAAAAAAGACTTTGAATATGCCAAAGACTATGGTTGGAATCTAGATTCTATAAATTTAGATTGGGAAAAATTCAATTCCGTTAGAAACAAAGAAATTAATCGTTTAGAGAGCATCTACTCTAATATTTTAAAAAAAAATAATGTAGATTATATTTCAGGTCATGGCTCTTTAAAAGATTCCCATACAGTAGAAGTGGAAGGTAAAAAGTATAGCGCTAAATACATTTTAATTGCTGTTGGAGGCTGGCCATCTGAGTTATCTATAAAAGGCGCAGAGCATTGTATTACTTCTAATGAAATTTTCAATTTAGATAAACAGCCTCAATCTTTATTATTAGTGGGAGCTGGTTACATCAGTTTAGAATTTGCCAGCATTTTTAATTCCTTAGGGACAAATGTTTCTATCATGTTTAGAAAAAATTTGATTTTATCAGGTTTTGATATAGACATAAGAAAACGCTTACAAAATGAATTAGCTCTCCAAGGCATTCAAATATTATCAAACAGAACTCCTGTTTCTATTGAAAAGCAAGAACAAAAATTGATTTTAAAAGATGATAAAAAACAAGTTTGGGAAGGAGATTTAATCCTCACAGCAGTTGGCAGAAAAGCCAATATAAAGGGCTTAAATTTAAGCTCTGCAAAAATCCAAACTGAACAAGATCAAATTATTGTTAATAATAAATTTCAAACAAGTTGCCCTAATATATACGCTGTAGGTGACTGTATCAATCAAGCCTATCAACTCACTCCAGTCGCTTTACACCAAGGCATGTTTGTCAGTGAATATCTTTTTAATAAATCAAATGATAAGAAATTTAGCTATGACAATGTGCCTTCAGCAATTTTTACTAAGCCTGAAACAGCTGTGGTTGGTTTAAGTGAAGAACAGGCTATAGAAAAAGGCTATAAAGTTAAAGTTTATGAAAGCTCTTTTAGACCCTTAAAATTAACACTCACTCAATCTAAACAAAAAACTTATATGAAATGGGTTGTTTGTAAAAAAACAGACACACTTTTAGGCTGTCATATTATAGATGAAAACGCTGGAGAAATTTTACAAGGGTTTGCTGTTGCTGTAAAAAATAAACTTAAAAAATTTGAAATCGATCAAACCATTGGAATACATCCAACCTGCGCTGAAGAATTAGTCACTATGAGAACGACCAGAGATTAACTTTTATACTTTATTAAAAATTATTTTGTGTGAAAATTTTGTAAGATACAAAACTAAAAACTCAAACATGCGTTTTGCCACAAAGCGACTTTCAGTCGCTATTTGTTCAAGTCCGAATCTCATTTTGAATTTTGTGTGAAAATTTTGTAAGATACAAAACTAAAAACTCAGACATGCGGTTTGCCACAAAGCGACTTGCAGTCGCATTGTGTTCAAATCCGAACTCGCTTTTAGCTTTCTATCTTACAAACTTTTGATCAAGAAACTTAAACATATAGTGATCGGACTTAAGTTTTCTGGTTTTATTTTAAGCTTCCCGCTTGTGTGGGAATTACAGCCAGAATGGAAAACCTAAACGGGATCACTATATATTGCTCAGCTAGACATTTTTACTTGAAAAACTAAGTGGCTTCACTATATAATTCCTATCATTTCAAATTATTTAACTTTTAAAAGCTCAACTTCAAAAATTAAAGTAGAATGAGGAGGAATACTTTCTCCAGAGCCTTCTGCACCATAAGCTAATTCAGAAGGAATATAAAACTTATATTTAGCTCCTTCTTTCATAAGCTGAAGCCCTTCAATCCATCCCTTAATAACTTGGCCTAAAGGAAAAGAGATACTGCTATTTCTTTTATATGAGCTATCAAACTCTGTTCCATCAATGAGAGTCCCTCTGTAATGAACCTCTACAGTATCTGTTTCAGCAGGAGTTTTTCCTTTACCTTCTGCCAAGATTTCATATTGTAAGCCTGACTTTGTAACTTTTACGCCTTCTTTAGTTTTGTTTTTTTCTAAAAATTCTTGTCCCATCATTTTATTACTTTCTCCTCTATTTATTTGTTGTTGTTTTATAAGCCTTTGTATGTCTTCTGGACTGAGTATTGGTTTTTTGTCTTGTAGACCATCTTCAAGCCCTTGACGAAAAGCTGAAAAAACAATTGTATTCTCTTTTTTAAAAGTGGTACTGATAGAATGACCAATCATATAGCTTCTTTTTTCTTCTTCTGTTTCCAATTTAGCAGGCGGTTTAGTCCATAAACTTTTTATTTTCTCACAAGAGATCATAAAAAAACTTAATATACAAATTAAAATCCATTTATTCATAAAAAACCCTTTATTTTTAAAGTAAGTGAAAAACATAGAAACTATTTTGTCAAGTTTTAAAAAATAAAAAACTCTATAAGAATATAAAAAAATTTGAAAAAATCACTAAATTATAAAAAACAATTTTTAAATTTGAAATTGAGATAAAAACACTTAAAATAGCTGGATTTTTTATAAGATTTATTTTAGTTTTAAACTATGTTAAAAAAAATATTTTCAATTTTTTTAGATATTTTATTAAGAGTTTTACAAATTAAACCTATCCTCCGTATTTTAAAAAGATACAAAAATTTAATAGTAATATTTTTTTCAACTCTTTTACTGGTTTTAATTGTATGGTTAAGTACCTTTAGCTTATCTGATATTTTTTCATACAAAAACTATCTTATTGAACTAACTCAAGAGCAGCCTTTCTTAACAGGTTCCTCTTTCTTTTTAATATATATGCTTATTTCTATTATTAGCATTCCTGGGATAACTGCTTTTAGCTTAATAGGAGGCTTGTTATTTGGTCTTTCAAAAGGAATGCTTATCTGTTTGTTTGCAATTAATATAGGATCTTGTATAGCTTTTTTAATCACTCGATATTTT
>JAPORL010000031.1 GCA_026712605.1 Pseudobdellovibrionaceae bacterium
CTTTGTGGCAAAACGCATGTCTGAGTTTTTAACTTTGTATCTTACAAGATTTTCATACAAAACTAAAAATCATTTAGTAAATAAAATCACTTTCCCGCAATCATCAAATCAGAAGACAAAAAAGAAGGAGCTTTAATCGAGCCTGCATAAATCTGACTATCATTTCCCACTTGCAATATATTAGAAAATAGTTTGATAATATTTCCAGAAACCGTAAATTGACAAATAGGTTTAAACTCTCCCCACTCATATAAAAAACCTTCTGATTCAATAGAAAAATCTCCAGAAATGGGATTATAACCGGCAAAACCTTTTAAATAATCTATCACTACCACTTGGGAAAATTCAGAAAGCAAATCCCCTAAAGAGCTCTCCCCTTCTGACATAACAAGATTAGTCCCTGATATATCTAAAACACCTGTATCTAACCAATAAGCTTTTTTAGTATGAGGCGCTTTTAAAGCTTTAGCATAAAATGAGCTGGTTAAATAATTTCTTAAAAAGCCTTTTTCCGCTAATATTGTTTTCTCTACTGCAAATCCTTCTCCATCAAAAGTTTTAGAATTGGCTCCCCATAAAGCTAAAGGATCATCATATAAAGAAAAACTATTTGAAAACATCTGATGGTCTAAAGAATCTTTAAAAAGAGATTTCCCTTCAAAAATAGATTTGCCACTCATCAAATTCACCAAACTAGAAAGCAAAGCGCTAACCGCTTGACCCGATTTAAAAATCACAGGATATTTTTTTGTTTGAGGGATTTTATAATTAAGTTTTTTAATAGCCTTCTCAGCAGACTGCTGACCAATTTTTTTAAAATTAATGCTATCGTAATTTCTAGAGTGAAAATTCTCAAAGCCATTTGACCTGCTATATTTATCCACGGCTAAACAGTAACTAATAGCAAATATATTATTAACAAAATAACTAGATTTCTGCTCTTTACTATTTACAAAAGCAGAAACAATAGAGCTATCTGAAACACTAGAAGATACAGGCTGAACCCGCGAATCAAAAGTTAAGCAAGCGGAATTAAGCTCCCTAGCTTTTTCAAGTTTATCCTCTAAAGATATAGATTCAAAATTTTTATCATAAAAATCAGAGCTGTTTTGATAAACTTGACTTAGGCTTAATCTTCCTGCTGTTTTTTGATCGGTAAATTGAAGACTATCTTTAGCTCTTTTATAACAGCTTTCTAAACTGCTTTGAGAAAAATCTTTAGCATAAGAAGTTCCCGCTTTATCCCCTTTTAAAACACGAAGATTAACATGACAGCTTTGAGAACAAGAATAATCCTTTAATTCTTTTTTTTGAAATGTAATTTGAGTTTGATCTTTATTGTAAGCGTATAAATCAAAATCTAAACCATCCTTTTTAGCTAAAGGGCTTAAGCGATCATAAAAAGAATCAATAAGATCAGATTTCACTCTGTTCCTATTTTATCAATTAGAGACTGTAATTTGTTCTTCTTATCTTCTAAATCCGATTTTTTATCGGCTTTAAGCTCTTCTGACTTTTCTTTTAAAACCCAATCTATTCCTTTTAATTTCTTTTTACACAAATCTAAAATAATAGCCTGCTCTTCTTTAGAAAACTCCATGCTTTTATCCTTATTTTTGACCGCCTACTGTAAGTTCTGACACTAACAAAGGAGGCTGTCCTACTGTGACCGGAACCCATCCACTTACAGAGCCACAGTATCCCGGAGATAACTCCAGATCTTGTCCTACTTTTTTAATTTTAGATAAAGTGTCCAAACCATTGCCTACTAAACTCGCGCCTTTAACAGCTTTATCTAATCGCCCTTTTTTAATTAAAAAGGCTGTAGAGACATTAAAGTTATAATTTCCTGTTCCCGGAGAAACAGAACCGCCACCCAAAGTTTCAGCAAACAAACCATAATCCACATCTTTTATCATCTCCTCTAAAGAAGAATCCCCTTTATCAATATAAGTATTTCTCATACGAGAAGTCGGAGCAAATTTATAGCTCTGCCTTCTTGAACTCCCTGTCATTTTGTAATTGGTTTTTTGAGCACCCAACTTATCAACCATATAATTTTTTAATATTCCTTTCTCAATCAAACAGGTTTTTTGAGTGGGCTGACCTTCATCATCTTTTTCTATAAAACCATATTGGCCTTTAATTGTCCCATCATCATAAGCAGATACACAAGAATCAGCGAGCTTTTGTCCTAATTTATCTGAAAAAACAGATAGATTTTCAGCCACTGAAGTGGTTTCCATGCCATGCCCACAAGCCTCATGAAAAATCACACCTCCAAAGCCTTTATTTATGATAACAGGGAATTTTCCTGCTGGAGCGGGTTCCGCTGTTAAATTTTGCAAAGCCATTTTTTGAGATCTATGACAGGACTTTCGCAATAACTCCTCATCTAAAAAATAAGGATCTCCTGTTCGCCCTACTCTTTCAAAACCAACTTCTTTTTTATTTTTATCCTCTACAATAGAAGCCACACGAAACATAAAGTAAGGACGCCTATCAAAAGATAATAAACCTTCAGAGTTTGCAATTTGAACTCTTGTATCTATCCTGTTAAGGCTAAGCTCACACTGAGACATTAAAGAACTGCTAGCTCGTAAGTCTTTGTCCAAATTTTTCAAAAGCTGTTTTTCTTTTGCTAAATCGGTTTTAAATTCATTAGGAAATTCTTGCTTAAAAGAAAAAATAACAGGGTCTTCAGCTAATGTCTGATTATTTATAACCGGCTTCTTAAAAGAGCTTAAAGCCTTTAAAGATTTTAATAAACTTTTTTCATCTAAAGAGTTTGTATAAGTATAAAAAACCTCATTACCATAAAACAGCCTAATACCAACCCCTTTATCACTTCCGCTGATATATTCTGTTTGAGAGGATTTTAAGGACATAAGACTTGAAAGCCTCTCTTCCACATAGATTTCACAAAAATCCGCTCCTTGAGAAAGGGCAGAATTTATAACGGAGGATAAAACATTTTCTGATAATAGCATATTAGATGAGTTTAACAATTCTAAGCTATTTTTGTCAAATTTATCACTATTTATAATTACAAAAATAAAAAAGAAGACTTTAAAGACATCAAACAGAAGCAAAAAATTGAGAGGCTTAAGGAAATAAATAAAACTCTTAATGAAACTTTAGCTGAAGTCAATAAACATAGAGCTAAAAGTTAAGAAAGAAAATAAAAAAAAGTTTAAAAAACCTTATAAACCCATTTATGTTTTTTTAAAAAGATGGATTATTTTTAGTGATTCTCAAATCATTTTCCAGCTTTTCAATTTTCTTTTTTAGAAAGCCAAGATTTGACATAAATTCTTTTTTATTTTCTTCAGCTAAATCTTCAGTGATTTCATTGCACAAATCAACACATTCATTACAAATATAGGCCTCATTGCCTTTAAAGAGTTTAAGAACTTCTTTTTCGTTTTTACCACAAAAATTACAATTAATTGACATGATTTCTCCTTAAAATATTTAAATTAATTATTAGCTTATTAAACTGAAAATTAAATCATACTGATTTAATTTTATTTTTCTTGTTTTTTATGATTTTTTTGGGATACCTCCTTGTTTTTTTGTTCTCATACCAAAATAAAAGAACAGCGCTTTTATTAAAATTTTTTAAAATAAAAGTTAGCTTGACATAAATGTATGTCGGCTGTTTTTTTTATTTTTTGGTCTATTGTTTTTTACTTTTAATTAAACTAAAGTATTTGTAATAGACTAAAATCTATTAAAAATAAAGCTTTTTTTTAAAATTTATTTATAGCTCTTTTTATATTTGTTAGCCCTTGAAAACAAAGGGTTTTTTATAGTGATCACATGAAAACAGGCTCTTAAAAATAAAGAATTGCTTTATTTTTTGCAAAGCATTAATTTTTAAATTAAATGAAAAAGGCTCTTTTGAAAAGAAAAAATTGCCTCATTTTTTGCAGGGCATTACTTTTGATGACTGCTTTTTAGTTCATTTTTTTACTGTGCTTTGATATTCGTCTTTATAACTTAAGTGCTGATGTCAGCGCCTATCACTCTTAAAAGCTTTCCCCAATAACCAAAAACAGGACTGTCTTTAGCAGGATCTACAGTGACTAAATTGATTAGTGTTAAAGCCAATACAGTAGAGACTACCAATAGTAAAATATATTCTACTATGACTTGTCCTTTTTTCCTCTTTAAAAAAGTTATTTTATAAAAAGATGGCTCTTCAGCTTTAAATAGATAAAGGGTAACAAAAATATTAAAAATAATTTTGTTAAAGTAAGATCTAAAATAATTTAAAAAAAAGTTATTTTTAAATAAGATCATTAGAACTCCAAGCGTTTTTTATCTTTTTCACAGAATTATAAATAAACTTAAAAGACCAATATAAATATAACCAATAATTTAAAAATCGTCAAATTCACAGATATATTGAATGTCCAAGATTTTAAGCCTTATTTATTACTATTTAATTCTTTTTATTAAAAGCTTTAAAATATGAAACTCAAAAAGGAGTTCGGATTTAAACACATAGTGACTTTAGGTCGCGTTGTATCTAAGCGCATGTCCAAGTTTTTCAATTTTATATCTTAAAGCTTTTAAATAATAAAGAGCAAGACTTTTGTCTATCTAGTTATTATAAAAAGCTCTATTGTGTTCCTATAGTTTTTTTGATAGCTTATTAACTATGTCCTTAAAATATAGTAAATTTTGTTTTATTAAGAAAACTATAATTCTATTTTTTTTTGGACTATCTTTAAGCAGTAAAGCTGAAACTACAATACACTCACAAAAAAAATCTCTTACTCCCACTAAAAATTCAATAGATGTTAAATCCAGCAAAGAAATACGAACTCCAGCAAAGTCCAAAACAGAAGATAAAAAAATTCTTAAGCTATCTCAAAAAAAGATTTTAACAGAAGCTCTTTCCTCCAGTCCTTATATACAAAAAATCAAAGCCACAAACGAAAAGCAAAAATCTCAAATTTTAGATCAACTGTATTCTTTTTCTGATTGGGGGCTTTTTGCAAACTGGAATCAATCTAAAAGAAAGAATCCTCAAGTAACCGCTTTTGAAACCAAAGAAAAAGAAACTGAAAGTTGGAGTTTAGGTTTGAAAAAAAAACTCCTTTATGGACTGGATATCAGTTCCGCCTATAATTATTTAAATGAATCGCAAACCAATTCTGATTTTTTAAAAAATATTCAACCTAATAATATTTATAGAAAAAACTTAAGCTTAGAGTTAAACGCCAGCTTAACTTCAGCCTTAAGCCAATATTGGACTGTAGAAAGCCTTCAAAAAATGCAAACAGCAAATGATTGGCTCTATTATGAACAAGCCGAAGAGTTAGCCCTCAAAGCGGTTGGACAATATTGGAAAACCTATCTGGCTCATATATCTTATTTACAAACTCAAAAAGGATTAAAAACTTATAAAAAATTGGTTCGTCAAATTAATAGTAAAAAAAAGTATAATTTTTTAAATCCCGGAGAAAGACCTCAAGTCTTAGCCGAATATGAAAATATAAAGCAGTTTATAGATCAACAAAAACAAAACTATGAAAAAGAAAAAAAAGCTCTTCTTTTATTTTTAAAAAAAGATCCCGATAAATACGAAATTGTATTTCAAGCAGAAAAGCCTGAGCCTATCCCTTCATTCCCAGAGCTTAAAATAGAAGATACTAGACTGATAAAAATCAAAGACAACCAAATCGCTCAACAAAAATTAAAACTGATGACTAAAAAAACTTTTTTATTTCCGAACTTTCAGTTGTCTGGAAAAGGAGGAATGATACCCGCAGGAACTTCTTCTGACTTAGAGTTTTCCTCAAAACAATCTTTTTATGAAATTGGGCTAAGCCTTAGCTGGCCTTTATTCTCAAAATCTTTTTATGAAAAAGTCAATCAAGAACAGTATCAATTGGAAGAAAATAAAATTGACTTTGAAATTACAAAACAAGAGTTAAAAAACAAATTGTCACAACTTGAAAAAGAACTAGCTATTAGTTATACAAATATTAAACGATCTGAAAAAGCAACTAGATATCAAAAACAAGCTTTTAGAGAATTACAAAGATCTTTTGAACAAGGCCGAGTGGATATTTTTGAATTAATAAATATAGAAAATAAATTGAGAGAATCAGAAATAAAAAAGAAAAAGGCTCTTAGTGAATATTCCCTGCTAACTCTTCAAATGTTAGCCTTACGAGATCAATTGGTGGAAAGCTATTTAAAATTATGAAATTTTTTATTTCTAATACAAGACTTGTTATTTTAATTTGCCTTTGCTTTGTCATTATGGGGACAAGAGGCCTTTTAAATCTCAAAAGAGAGTCTATTCCCCCTGTAGATTTCGCAAGAGCTACTATTACAACAATTTACCCTGGATCCTCTTCTACTGAAGTGGATGAACTAATTACAACAAAAATTGAAGAGGAAATCCGACTGGTTGATCATTTAAAAGATGTTAATTCCACTTCTCAACCGGGCTTAAGCCAAATTGTCATCCGTATTGATATTGATAAAACAGATAGTGAAAAAGTGATTAATGAACTCAATCAAGCTCTTCAAAATGTACAAGGTCTTCCTCAAGAAGTCTTAAACCCTCCCAGACTATTCCATATCAATGCCAATACCGATAAGTCCATTGTATTTCTTCATTTAACAGGTCCAGATAATAACAGAAAAAGAGATGAGATAGCCTGGGATTTAAAAACAAAACTAGAAGGTCTTAGAACAGTTCCTGAAATACGAGTTGGCAACTATAAAAAAAGAGAGTTTTTAGTTTTACTTTCACAAGAAAAAATGGATAAACATCATATCTCTTCTGCTGATGTGATCCTTGCCCTTAATCAAAAAAAGTATGATTTTCCCGCAGGCTATTTAGAAAATAACACAAATAGAAGTCTGGTTCGCGTTTTAAATAAGCCTAGAACAGTAAAAGAATTAGAAAACACTATCATTCGCTCTAACTTTTCCGGTCAAAAAATTTCAATAAAAGATATTGCTAAGGTTATAGATGGAACAGAAAAAGAAAATGAAAAAGAATATTTTTATTCCAGTAAAGCTAGCGAAAATTATAAGCTTAAGCCTGTTACAAGCCTTGAGGTTTTAAAAACAGCTGAAGCGGACACTTTAAAAACAATTTCAAAAGTCAAAAAACAGGTGAATGAATTTAAAAAAACCTTACAAAACTCCTATAAAATAATTGCCGGTTTTAACGAAGGAGACAATATAAAAAGAAGACTTATGAGCGTTATTAATAATGCTCTTACAGGTCTTATTCTTATTTTTATTGTGTTTTTCTTGTTCCTTCCTTCTCGTGTAGGATTAATGGCTAGTCTCAGTCTGCCTTTATCTATTTTGGGAACCTTTTCTATACTCCCTTACTTAGGAGTTAGCTTTAATGTCATCACTATGCTGGCTTTTGTAATTTGCATTGGAATGTTAGTAGATAACTCTGTCGTTATTTCAGAATATTACTCGCGTCTTTTAACAAAGCATAATCACAATCCAAGAGAAGCTTCTTTATCGGCTGTTACAAAATTTGTAAAACCTATAACCGCAACTGTTCTTACAACCATTGTCGCTTTTTTACCCATGCTTGTAACAACAGGTGTTATGGGAGAATTTATCAAATGGATTCCTCTTGTGATCACTCTGGCTCTTTTAATTAGTTTATTTGAATCTTTTTTTCTATTACCAAATCGGCTACAATGGCTAAGCCAAAACAAACCAAGCTCTTATCAAAAAACTCTATTGAAAAAAATAGATCAAATAGAAAATTCTTTTGAAATTTTTATAAAAAAAGCGACTCAAAAAAAATATATAAGTTTAGCTGGTATTCTTATTTTAATTTTTGGCACAGGTATCCTTTTTAAGTTTGGATCTAAAATTGATTTATTTTCCTCTAGAAATCCAGAATTTTATACAGCTAGGCTTAAAGCTAAACCTAACTCTTCCCTAGAACAAATGAATCAAATTACAAATAAAATCATTCCTCAGATTCAGGAAGTCTTTCAAGATGATCTTAATTGGATATCTGCAAAAGTAAGCCCTAAACAAACTAGAGTTTTATTGCAAGTTAAAAAACAATCCATAAAAAAACTTAACTATAAAAACACTATAGAAAAATTAAGACAAATAGATAAAGAAGATCTAGAAGAGCTGAGATTCAATAAAATGGGAGGAGGACCTCCTGTAGGAAAAGCCTTAAATATCGCTATTCAATCTAATGACAGAAAAGAAATCAGAAAATTTATTGAAGAAGTTTTTCCAGACATTGAAAAAATAGAAGGTCTTGTTGGTTTAACGAGCGATCCCAATTCTGATATGGGATATGAATACAAAGTGGAAACAGATATAGAAACTTTAGCTCGTTTAGGACTTGATATTCAAGCTGTAGGTCTGGCTTTAAGAACAGCTCTGGAAGGAACTTTAATAACAGAGCTTACAGAAAATAATGAGTCTTTTTACATTCGGGTCAAACATAAAGAATCAGAATTATCTGATTTGGAAACACTCAAACAAATTAAAATCAAAGAGCGCTTTGGCAGGTTGGTGTCTTTAAGCGAAGTGGCTCAAATTAAAAAAGTTCCCGCAGAAGCTTACAAAAAAAGCTATAACTTTCTCCCTGTTGTATTTTTATCATCTGATATAGATCCTAAAAAAACAACAAGCTTAAAAGTCAATGACAAAGCTAAAAAAATTATTCAAGAAAAAATTAAAAAGTATCCTAGTTTAAGTTTTAAGCTCATTGGAGAACAAGAAACAACGGAAGAATCACTGAGGTCTTTATTTAACGCCGCTCTTTTAGCGCTATTTGCTATTTTTATTATTTTAATTGTCATGTTCAAAAGTTTTTTACTTTCTTTTTTAATTTTAAGTTGTATTCCTTTGGGTTTAATTGGAGTGATATGGTCTTTCTTTTTACACGGACGATCTTTAAATTTTTTTGCTATGGTCGGTGTAGTGGGTTTAGCAGGAGTTGTCGTTAATTCAGCCATTATATTGATTAACTTTATTCTCACTTTAAAAAAAGAAAAGCCTAATGAAAGCTATATAGATATTGTAGCTCAGGCCAGTAAATTGCGATTTCGCCCTATTATGATAACTAACCTAACAACTATGGGAGGCCTACTCCCTACAGCCTATGGCTTAGCCGGTTTTGAGCCTTTACTGATGCCTATGACCTTAGCTCTATTTTGGGGCTTATTGACAGCCACGCTTTTAACTTTAATTTGGGTTCCTTGTTTTTATCTTGCGATTGAAGATAGCAAAAACTGGGTCAAAAAATGGTTTAAAAAATTAATACGCCTAAATAAACACTCGATTTAAAGTTATTTTTTTTAAAGAAAAAGTAAAAACATAAAAATTTTTTAATAATATTTTTGCATGATTTGTAATCAATCAGTAAGATTGGATTTTATGTGTGAATTCATGCTTTATAAAAGTTTATCTTTTAGGAAGAAACAATTTTTTATTAGTTATTTTCCATTAAAGACTTGTATTGAATATAAGACTTAATGAGCTTATCTTGTTTTTTTATTATTTCTTCATTAAAAAGATTTTTTATTTCTCCTGTTTGAGCTTTGAGATAAGTTGTGGATTGTTTGGTTTGGCAGTTGTATTCTGTTAAATAGTTATCTTCTATCAAAACATATCCTCTATCTTTTTTTATAAAAAACCTTCTTTTATTATTTAAGTCAAAAACAGAATTTTGAATCAAGTTATTTTTTTTAGATAAATTTAAATAATCTATTAAACTTGGGATAATATCTATATGACTACTAATTTGATCATCTTTATATTTACTTAAGTCTTTATTAGGGTGATAGAAAATTAAAGGAATATTTCGTTTTGAAAAATAGTTAACCGGATCTTTCCAAAAATAATAATTGGGGTGATCGGCAGTAAAAACAAATAAAGTCTTATTAAACCATGTTGTGTTTTCTATTTCTTTAAAAAAGTCCTTAATAGCAGAATCAACATGTTTAGCACAGTCTTTTATCTTTTTTAGCGAAGAGGAAGTTGTATTAGTTGATTTAGAACAATAATAAGGATAGTGAATCTGATTGGTTAAAATAGTCATAAAAAAAGGAGGCTCCCCTACTTTACCACTTTTTAGTTTTTTTACGGAATACTTTAAAAAAACATCTTCAAAGATATTGCCATCAATATCTATATCTTCTTTTCGTCCAGTATCTTTTAAATACTCTTTTTTAGAAATATGAAACACTCCAGATTGTTTAAAAAAATCTTCCCAATTAAACATATTTTTAGAATCTCCAAAGAAAAAACTAACACTGTAACCTGCATTTAAAAAATCTTTAAAAAAACTATTTGATGAGTTTAATTTGCCATCACTATCACCAGTCAATATAGAAACTAAAGAGAAATAAGTGGAATGAAATCGCGGCGCTATATGGTTTTCAAAAGAAAGACTTTTGCTTTGCAAGTCAGATAAAAAAGGCATGTCTTCAAGGGTGATCATTTGCTTACTAAAACTTTCTATCACAAAAAAAATAAAATAATCTTATAGATTCTCTTTTTGAAAGGGACTTACAGGCTCTGTTTTATTTTGTCTTAAATTTTTTAAAAGCTCTTCTTGAGAGAAAAAATTACTCTCACACTGAAAAGTATAAATCAAGTTAATCAGTCGCTTAAATAAACCATTGTATTTATACTCTTTTGTAATAGGATACTCATCTTTTATCCAATCTTTAAATACAGTTTGCCCTTTATATATAATCTGACTTTTGTATTGATATTCTCCATAGAAGGATAAATGTTTTTTAGATATAAAAAAAGAAATAGCTATTAAGAGGCTTAAAAAGCAGGTGAAAGAAGCTGAAAATAGAATTTGTTTTTTGGAAAAGATTTGCTTTTTAATAAAGGGCAAATACCAAAATAAAATAAAACTGGAAACAAAAAATAGAACCAATAAATACCAATAATCTAAAACAAAAAGCCATGAGTTTATCAGCATTTCTATTTTGAAAGCATATAGTAATCTTACATAAAACAGCCTATCTTGAACAGCAAGGGTTTGCATATCTAAAAAGAAAAGTAAAATCAAAAAAAAATGAGTCAAGCGAAAAAAACTTTTTCTAAAAAAGAAATTTTTATCTTTTTTATAATATTCACAAGATAAAAAAAGAAATAAATAAGGCAGATTAAAAATAAAGAAAAAAATAAAATCCGTCAAGAAAGAGTATGATAAACGAAATAAAAGATCTTTAGGTTCGCTTAATAGATAATTTCTATGTATCAGTATTTCATAAAATCTAAGCCCTAAAAACAAAATAGAAAAACTTAAAATGGAAAGAGTAATATAAATAAGAGGTTTTAAATTTTTTCTAACCTGCATCTTTTGATTCAAATGTATTTAAAGCTTATTTTGTAATAATCCTAATTCTTTAAATTTTATCAAGCTATTTATAAATATTTTTATATCTACTATTAAAACTAAACTAAAGGCTCTTTAAATTATATACATATAAATTGAGCTTTTGGAAAATTAAAAATAATAACGGTATTAGCCTGACTACATTGGAGTTTCTCAAAAAGACAGTAAGTAGCTGGAGCGCTATGGGGGTCAATTCTTTTTTGAAAATAGAAAGAAAAACTTTTTTTATTTTGAAAATTTAGATAAATGGTTTCAA
>JAPORL010000054.1 GCA_026712605.1 Pseudobdellovibrionaceae bacterium
AGCTTCAGCAATTTCAATAATTTTAGGAGTAGAAATAGCTTCAGGAGTTTCAGTAATTTCAATAATTTTAGGAGCAGAAATAGCTTCAGGAGTTTCAGTAATTTCAATAATTTTAGGAGTAGAAATAGCTTCAGGAGTTTCAGTAATTTCAACAATTTTAGGAGCAGAAATAGCTTCAGGAGTTTCAGTAATTTCAACAATTTTAGAAACTTCAGGAGCTTCAGGAGCTTCAATAGCTACAAGCTCTTTTGGTGCTTCAGGAGGGGGCTCTTCAGAGTTTATTTCAGAAGGCTTAGGCTGTTGTTTTGGTTTTTTTTTATCTATTTTAACCGATCTAGACTTTTTAGATATTGAGGGAATTAATTTTTCATCTTTTGTTGCTACTTCTTCTGTTTGAATGGAATTCATTGATTCGGAATCAAATTTTATGGGATTATAATAAAAATATAAGCCTATTCCTCCCACAAAGTGAATTAGCAAAGAAGCAATAATAAATGACTTTAAATTCATAAATATAAATTCTTTTTTTTAAACTATAGAACTAACTTTTTTAGAATACAAGATTTACAGTTGTTTTTTTAATTTTAAAATGTTTTTACGAGCTCGCTTTAATTCTTTTTTTAATTCTTCTTTTTTTTGAATCTGCCTTTCAAAATAACGGATTGCTTTTAAAGGCTTATCTAAACCTTGACAAGAGAGGATCATATCACAGCCCGCTTTTAATGCAAAAAAACAAGTTTCTCCTGGTGAAAAAGTTTTCAAAGCCTTCATATCTATGTCATCAGAAACAATCAAGCCTTGAAAGCCTAGTCTCTTTCTTAAAATTTGTGTTAAAAAGGTTTTTGAGAATGTAGCTGGGATTTTCTCTATTTCTGGAAACTCTATATGAGCTGTCATAATACATGAAGGATATTTTTTAAAAAGTTTTTGAAAGATACTTAACTGCGCTGATAGCTCCCCTAAACTTCTTTTATCTACAGGTAGGCTTTCATGAGAATCTTCAAAAACCCCTCCATGTCCTGGGAAGTGTTTTAAGCAAGAAATAAGCCCTTCCTCTTGAAAGCCTTTTAAAAAAGCCTCGCCCGCTCTTAAAATAGAAGAAGCTTTTTTGCCAAATGTTCTCGTTTTTAAGATAAGACTATCTACCAAAGGAAGATCAACAACGGGAGCAAAATTAATATCAAATCCTAACTCTTTGAGTTGATGGGCTTGTTTTTTAGCTGTCAAAAAAATTTCTTGAGGAGTTTTTTTTCCTAGCTCTTTTGCAGAAGGCCATGCTTTAAATCCCTTTAGATCAGACAAACGATTAACTCTTCCTCCCTCCATATCAATAGCAATTAAAGGTGAGGGTTTAATTAAGGCTTTGATTTTTTGATTTAGCTTAAAAACTTGTTTTAAAGATTCAATATTTCTTTTAAATAAAATCACTCCAGCTGGCTGATTTCGTAAAATAAACTCTCTTTCTTTTTTTAAAAGAGCTGTGCCTTTTAAAGCTATCATTAAACAAGAACCCAGCATACTTTCTTCTAATCAGGGAAAGAACAAATAAAAGCGCTTCCTTCATTTATAAGGCTTTCTACTTGAACGTTGCCTCCATGTTTTTCCATAAGCTGTTTAACTATAGAAAGACCAACTCCTGCTCCTTTGACAGAAGTTCTAGAAGGATCTACCCTATAAAACCTTTCAAACAAATGCTTCCTATGACGAGCAGAAATTCCTTTCCCATGATCTCTTACTTCTAGAATCACAAAGTTTTTTTCTTTTTTCCATGACACTTCAATTAAACAAGCTTTTGGCACATATTTTAAAGCATTGTCTATCAAATTATATAATATTTGCTTTAAAAAATGTCTGTCAGCTTGAACCGTTTTTTGTAAAAAGCTTAATTCTATTTTATGGCTTTTTATATGCAAATCTTTAATAATAGATTTTGTAACTTCTTCTGTTTTTATCTTTTCCTTTTTTAGTTGTAAGGGCTCTTCCATCTGGGATAGCTCTAAAAAATGATTCAAAAGAGAAACAAGGCGTTTTACATTTCTATGAATGACATTTAAAAACTGTTTAACTTGATCTGACTTTTTCTTTTCAGGTTCCTCCAATAAAGCCTCCACATAACCTTGAATAGCGGTTAAAGGAGTCCTTAACTCATGAGAAACATTTGTTATAAAGTCTAATTGAACTTTTTCCACTTTTTTGATATTGCTTATGTCATAAAACAAACCGACAGCTCCTTGAGTTTTTTCACCCGATTTTTTAAAAGGAGCTACTGTAACTTCATAGACAAAAGGCTCTTCTTCAAATTCAAAAACTCCTATAGACAGAGTCTTTTTTATAACTTGACCTGTGCTTAAACACTTTGCATAGATTTGTAAAATATCTGGATTCCTTATAATTTCACTTATGTAAAACTCTTTCTTTTGAGTCTGTCTTTGAGAAGAAAAAAGCAAAGTCGCTTGATTATTAAAAAACAGCACTTTCTTATTATGATCTATCGCTAAAACAGCTCCTGATAGAGCTAGAATAACAGCTTCAAGCTCTGAAGATTCTTGAGAAATAATTCTTTTTTGCCACCTTAAATAATTGTGAATTTGGTTTAAGTTTCTGTTTAATTCATAAAATTCCCCTGGCTCTTCATCCCAATAAGTTTCTGCTGTGGAATGAATATTGCGTTTTCCTAAATTAATATTTTGAACTCCTGAAAAAACTCTTGATAAAGAATATATCAAGCGAGCATTTAAAATTAAAAATATAATGGCGCAAAAACTAAACCCAATAAAAAAAGCTTGTAAATAAAAAGCAAAGCTTTTTTCTTTAAAAAAGAAATAAAAAAAAGCAAAACTTATAAAAAAGGATAAAACGGATAGAGTAAAAAATCTTAAAGCCAGCCATTTAAAAAGTTTAGGAAGAGGAAGTCTCATAATAACGGAAACTCTATAACCCACACCTCTTATTGTTTCTATTTTATCTCCAAAGGCGCCTAATTTTTTTCTTAAGCTAGAGATATGGGTGTCAATTGTTCGTCCAGCTACAACAACATCTTCTCCTTGTATAAAGCTTGTGATCTGTTTTCTGGATAAAACTCTTCCTTGGTTAAATATTAATATCTCTAACATCCTAAACTCTGAATAGGTAAGCTCTATTTTTTTATCTCCTATTTTTGCCTCATGAGAATCTTTATTTAAAGTCAGCTCTCCTAAAGAAAGCAAGCTGGGGCTTTCATGTTTATCTTGAGTCTTGTTTATTTTCTTAGATCTTTCTAATAAATTGTTAATACGAGCTCTTAAAACATTAAAGTCAAAGGGTTTTATCATATAATCATCTGCTCCTGTTTCTAAACCTAAAACAATACTAGAGGGGTCAGACTTTGCGGTTACCATTAAAACTGGTGTTTTATGCTGTATATGATCTTTTTTTCGAATCCAGGAAATCAAATCCAGACCGCTAACTTCTGGTATCATCCAGTCCATAATAATTAAATCATATGTCTTTTCTAACAACTTATCGTAAGCTATTTTCCCATTCTCTGCGAAATCTAATTCCAGCTTTTGTTTAGACAAATGAAAGGACATCAGATCTCTTATATCTTTTTCATCTTCCACAATAAGAACTTTAAGCTCATCGTCCATAATAACCTCTCCTTATTTTTGGTGTTTGATATCCCGTCCTGTTTGAAGAAAAACTACTTCTTCCGCAATATTGGTAGCTTGATCTCCTACCCTTTCCAGCTTTTCTGCAACTCCTACAAGCTGAAGACAAGTATCAATAAGATCTGAATTTTTTAAAATACAACTTTTTAATTCTAAGCAAATCTTTTCTTTTAGATCATCTGCTTTTTTATCTTGAATAATCACTTGGCGAGCCTGATTTTCATCTTCATTGATAAAAGCATCAAGACAATCCACAACCATTAAGGAAATGTGTATCAGCATTTCCTCTAGACAGTGTAATGAGGTCTCAAGAAGAGGATCTTCTTTTAAATTTTTTCCTCTTTCAGCTATGCTTAAAGACAAATCTCCCATTCGCTCCAAAGAGGTGTTTGTTGCTATAATTGACAAAATCATTCTCAGATCTTTAGCTACAGGAGATTGCACTGCCAACAAACGAAAGCAGTATTTACCTAGTTTGACTTGTAAACTATCAATTTCTATTTCTCGCTCTTTAATAATCTGATAAAGCCGATCTTTATTAGAAGATTTTTGAAAAATTATCATGCTGGCTTCTTTTAGCATCTGCTCAACACAGCCGCCCATAGAGGCAATAAGAGATTTTAATTCACTCAATCTTTCATCAAATAGTTTCACTGACATTAAAACCTCCCTGTAATGTAATCTTCAGATTTTGAATGTTTTGGTTTTGTAAAAAACCATGATGTTTTATTAAATTCCACAAGCTCTCCATTCAGAAAAAAAGCAATTCTATTTGACACTCTAGCGGCTTGTTGCATGTTATGAGTTACGAAAATCACCGTCACTTGATTCTTCAATTTTTGTAACAGCTCTTCTATCCATCCGGTAGAGATAGGATCAAGGGCCGATGTTGGCTCATCCATTAACATGACAGAAGGCTTAACAGCTAGAGCTCTTGCAATACAAAGTCTTTGTTGTTGCCCCCCTGATAAACTCAATCCCGGACGATTGAGATGATCTTTTACTTCTTTCCACAAGGCTGCGTTTTTTAAAGATTGCTCAACTCTTTCATCTAAAAGGCTTCTGTTTCTTATCCCTCCTAGTTTTAATCCAATAGCAACATTATCATATATGCTCATCCCTGGAAAAGGATTAGGCTTTTGAAACACCATTCCAATATTTCTTCTAATTAAAACAGGATCGGATGTAGCGCTATAAATATTTTTTCCTTCTAAAATAACTTCTCCTGTTAAATAAGCTCCCTCTACCTCTTCATGCAATCGGTTTAAACAACGGATAAAAGTAGATTTGCCACAACCAGAAGGCCCAATGACAGCAACAACCTTATTTCTTTCAATTGAAAGATTAATATCAGATAAAGCTTGAGCTCCTTTAAACCATGCGCTGAGCTTTTTTACCTCAATAAGCAAATTTTTTTTCATGCCTTTACTTTTAAAATCCATTTCTATATTTCGCCGTTCTCATAAAAATAAAAAATCTTGTGCTAAAGTTAATAAAAAAAACAAAAGAAATCAAAAGAAAAGCCCCTCCCCATGCCATGGCCTCCAAATCAGGGAAGCCACTTTTAGAAAATTCATAGATTTGTACGGGCAAAGAGGCCGTTGGCTCATTTAGGCTTTTAGAAAAAACCTGATTCCCTAAAGAAGTAAAAAGAAGAGGCGCTGTTTCTCCAGAAATACGAGCAATAGATAAAATCATTCCACTAAAAAGCATTGCAAAAGTTCCCGGTATAAGAATTTGAAGAATCACTTTCCAGCGGGGAAGACCTAAAGCCAATCCTGCTTCACGAATATGATTGGGAACCATTTTTAAAATTTCCTCTGTGCTTTTTCCAACAATAGGTATCAAGATCAACATTAAAGCCATAGAGCCTGCATAAGCTGAGAAACCAAAAAAAGAAACTAATAAACTATAAATAAAAATCCCTATTACAATAGAAGGGGTGCTGATACAAAGATCAATAACAAATCTCAAGACTTTAGATAAAAAGTGAAACCGATACTCATTTAAAAAAACGCCTAAAAAAGTTCCCCATGGTAAGCCAATAAGACATGCCAAGCCCACCATGATCATGCTTCCTAAAATTCCATTAGCTAAACCTCCTTCGGACATCCCTGGCCCTGCAGGAAGTTGTGTAAAAAAATTCCAATCAATAGCTGAAAAGCCTTTTTGAAAAACAAAATAGGCAATATAAAAAAAGGGCAGGCTGGCTAAAAGGCTCAATAAAAAAATTAAACTCATTATGATTTTACTATAAAGCTTTCTAAATAAATAGTATGTTTGTCCTTCCATATTAAACCCTTACTCTAGCTTTCATTCTCCAAAGAAGAAGTATAGATAGTCCATTAAATAATAAAGAAACTATAAACAAGGTAAAGCCAACAGCTGTTAAAGCGGCCAAATGGAGGTTTGTATCTGCTTCTGCATATTGAGTGGCTAAAACACTGGCCATAGTTTGAGAAGGGGCAAACAAAGAAGAGCTTAGACCTATTTTATTTCCTATTACCATTGTAACAGCCATTGTTTCCCCAAAAGCCCTTCCAAAGCCTAAAACAACTGCCCCTATAATTCCAGATCGTCCGCCTTTTAAAATCGCTACTTTAAACATCTCCCAACGTGTTGTGCCCAAACTCAAAACAGCTTCCTTATTAGCATGAGGAATAGCTCGAAACACTTCTTTACAAAGAGATGAAATAGTTGGAATAATCATTATAGCCAAAATTAAACTAGCGCACATGATTCCAATTCCATAATAAGGTCCAGAAAAAAGCGGAAAGTTCCCAAAGTGATCGGACAAAAAGGGCTGAACTTTTTTTTTCAAAAAAGGAGCTAAAATAAAAAGACCCCATAAACCATACACTATGGAAGGAATTGCGGCTAACATTTCAACAACAAAGCCTAAGGAAACAGAAAGCCAGCGAGGAGCTATCTCATTTAAAAATAAAGCAAAAGCTATACTAACAGGAACAGCTATCAACAAAGCAAGCAAAGAGCTTAACAAAGTTCCATACACTAAGGCCAAAACTCCAAACTCTTGTCTCCAACTATCCCAAGTAGGATTTGTAAAAAAGGAAAAGCCAAACTCTCTAAAAGCCGGCCAAGCTTTTAAAAAGATAATAATCGCCATGGATAAAAAAAGACTGATAAAAAGAAAAGCTAAAAATTTCACAAAAAAGGAAAAGCTCCTGTCTTTAAAATTGAAATAAGATTTTAATGAGTAGCTTTGTTTTTTTGTTTGTTTCATCTACTAAGCTTTGTTTTTTCTGCTGAAAAATATTTATAACACTTTTAATAAGAGACTAAAAAAGACAAAAAAAATCAAATGCTTTTTTGTGTTTTGATAGCCTTTATTTGTTTTCTTAATCAAGCTCTAACAAAGAAAGTTGCTCTAAAGCGGATTTCACAACTGAAGGAGGTAAAGAAATAAAGTAAAGTGATTCTGTAAAGCTTTGACCTTTGCTTAATGCCCATTTTAAAAATTCTACAAGAGCTACACCTTTTTTATTGGACATCTTTTTTGGAAGAATTAAATAAGTATAGCCAGAAATGGGATAAGAGTTCTTACCTTTTGTGTAAATTAAAGATGAAGTATAAGCCTGATTTCTTTTTAAACTCTGTTGAGCCGCCGCTTGAATTGTTTTTAAATTAGGGCGAACAAACTTTTTTTCTTTATTTTGGATTGCCATGACAGGAAGTTTTTGAGACATAGCATAACTTAAACTAATATAAGCAAGCGCCCCTTCCATTTTATTCACTAAACCCATAACCCCTTCATTGCCTTTTCCTCCTACTCCTACTAACCAAGAAACCGATTTGCCTTTACCAATTGTTTTTAAAAAAGAAGGAGAAACTATAGATAAAAACTCGGTAAAAAAGCTTGTTGTTCCACTTCCATCTGCCCGGTAGATAATCACTATAGGCAAGGAAGGGAAATTAAGATTGGGATTCCATTTCTTAATTTTAGGATCATTCCAATTTTTTATTTTTCCTATAAAAATCTCTGCTAAAAGCTCTCCTGTCATTTTCAATTCTTTTTCTTTAAGAGAAGGCACATTATAAGTAAGAGCCACAGCGCCTAAAGCTGTTGGAATATGTAAAATTTCTTTTTTAGAAAGCTTTTGTTCTTCCTTAGAAACAGGAATATCTGTTCCTCCAAAGTCTAATGTCCCAGCCAAAAGTTGACGAATTCCTCCTCCGCTTCCGATAGATTGATAGTTTATAGCAACATCTGAGGAAATATCGTGATACTCTGTTATCCACTTAGAATATAAAATATAGGGAAAAGAAGCCCCCGCTCCATTAATTAAAAGCCTTTTATTTTTAGAAAAGCAAGAAATGAAGGAAAAGAAAATCAGAATTAAAAAAGAAAGCCTGATTTTCTTCATAATTTTCCTAATAGCTTAATAAAGAGTCTCTGTCTACAAGATTCTAAAACGAAAGAAATTTATATATTTAAACTTCCAAAGCTCTTATTTTGCCTAAATCTATTTTATGAAAAATTATATGCCTTTCCCTCAATTAACTAAAAACCAAAACCAAAAAACCTATTCTTTTTAAAATATCTATAATTTCCTAATACGAAATGAGGCGATATTCATATTTTGACGATATTGAGCTATTCTTCTTCGGCTAATGCTCACTTGAAAAAAATTAAATAGTCTTTGTTTGATCTGTTCATCACATAGTGGCTTTTTGGGGCTTTCTTCAGAAATCCACTTTTTTATATGTTCTTTTATTTTTGAAATAGAGACTTTCTGGCCAGATAAAGTCCATGCGCCCTTAACAAAAAAGCTTTTTAAAGCAAAGAGTCCATAAGGAGTATGAACATATTTATTATTAACTGTCCGGCTAATAGTAGAAACATGGACTGACATTTTTTTTGCCATATCAGCCATTGTTAAGGGTTTTAAACTACTCACACCTTTTTCAAAAAACTCCGCTTGATGTTCTATAATATACTGAGCTATTCTTTTTATTTGTTTCTGCCTTTGCTGAATGGCATGAATAAAAAATCTAGCTTCTGTTGTTTTAATTTTAAAATATTTTTTATCTTGAATTTTAAGATTATCTGTCTTTTTCAATACATTTAAATAATTATAAGAAAACTTCACCTGACTGAGATTCTCTTTATTAAAAATGACATGGTAGGAATTATCCTGTTTGTAAATATAAACATCGGGTCTAACAAATTGGGTGGGTTCAGAAGAAAAATTAGTAGCAGGGTTTGGATTAAGTTTTTCTATTTCATGGCATAATTCTTTTGTTTTTTCTACTGAAAGGTTTAATTCTCCAGCAATATAAGGATATTTTTTTTCTTTAAGCGCTGACAAATAATAACACACAATAGTTTCAGCATAGTTTGAAATTTTTTTTTGTCTCAGCTGAAGAACTAAACACTCTTTTAAGTTTCTTGCACCTATACCAACAGGATCAAAGCTTTGTAGGGCTTTTAGAGCCTCTGTCATCAAAGTTTTTGAAAGGCCTTCTTTTTCAGAAAGCTCATTTAAATCTACTCTTAAATAAGCGTCTTCTCCTAAATAGGAAATTAAAAGGATTACTGTTTTCTTTATTTCATCAGAAAAAAAAGAATGCTGAACTTGTTTTAAGGCATAGCTTTTAAGGGATTCTATTTCCTGCGAAAAATCTCTTGGGCTTTCTTGATTTGTAAATTTGCTTTTTTTAAAGTCCGCTTCTAAATAATCATACATTCTAAAATTTTGTTTATCTTTTAAAAAAAAAGCTTCTTCTTTTTCTAAGAAAGGGTTTTCTAAAAGTTCCTTTCGTATCAATTCTTCCAGCTCTTCATTAGAAAGAGATAGTATAGAAAGAGACTGTTGCAGTTTTTGAGAAAGAATCTGCTTTTGTTTTAAATTTAATCTCAGTTTCATCTTTTTTAAAAATAGCAAAAAAATACCTTAAAAAAAAGGCTGGATTTTTAGAATAAAATCTCTTTTAAAGTAAAAAATAAAAACTAGACTAAAATCTTTTTCTTTTAAATTTTTTTCCGAAACCCGAACAAAGTTTAAAAGTTTTTGTCAGCTAGTGTTATCAATCAATTTCAAAATCGTTTGGTTGTTTTTTAATTTTTAAAATGACTTTTTTTTTCTTATTGAATTCATAAGCTTTAAATTTTTTTATTTCAATTTCTGAAAAAGCTTTTTTTTTCTCCCTGTTTTCAGCTTGCCATAAAAAGGCTTCTCCTTGAGGGGATAAAATTTTTTTTAATAGCTTTATCATTTCTTCTAAAGGAAGGCTCGCTTGAGACAAAACTAAATCAAAGTTGTCTTTTATGTCTTCTGCAGAAAGACAAAAAACTTTAACATTAAAGAGCTTTAGCTCATGTTTGAGGCTTTTTAAAAATTCCGCTTTCTTTCTAATTCTTTCGCACAAATAAAAGTTTATTCTCGGAAACAGTATCGCGAACAAGATACCCGGAAAGCCATTTCCACTGCCTATATCTAAAATAGCTTTCTGATTTTTTTTAGATTTCGCTAAATTTCTCTTTTTTTCAAAAGAGAAATCAGATGAAGATAACTTTAACAAAGGGGCTTTCAAAAACTGAGCTGTCAAAAGCCCCTGTTTTAATAAAAGACTCCATTGCTCTTGAGGATTTTTTCTTGAAATTAAATTTATACTTTTATTTTTTTCCAAAATAGACAAGCGAAATTTTTGTATTTTCTGTTTTTGAGTTTTTGTCAATTTTATCAACATGACCTCTTTTTTAAAAAGCTTTTTTATTATATACTAATTATCTAAATTTTTTGATAGATCTTCCTAAAATTTTAGCATTTATAGAATTATATACATAACTTTCTAAAAAAGATTAATTCTCTTAAATAAAGGCTTGTAATATAAAATTTAAACCAAGTTTAGGACAAATAATTTTGTGAAATAAATATCAAGCTTTGTTTCTTTTGGCATGAATAAAAAGAGCTTGTAGAGCGCTTGAGCTTACTCCACTTATCCTTCCCGCTTGTCCTAAATTTTGTGGTAAAACTTTAGTGAGTTTTTCTCTGTCTTCTGCAGATAGACCTTTTAATTCATTGTAATTTAAGCCTTTTAAACTCAAATTCTCCATTTTTTCTAAGCGATTTATCAATTCTTTTTGTCTTGAAATATAGCCTTCATATTTGACTTCTATTTCTACTCCTTTTTTTATTTCTTTATCTAAAATAGACTCTATTGTTTTTGTTTCTTTTTCTAAAAACTCTTTCATGTTTTCTATTGTTAGCTCGGGTCTTTTTAAAACTTCAAAAAGGCTTTGAGGCTTTAATAAGGGGGTGCTTTTATAGGCTTTTAATTTTTTTTGTGTTTCTAAATTAGGAGCCAGTTTCTTTTTCTTTAAAGTCTTCATTAAAGTTTTTCTCCCTTCTAGTAAAGTTTCTATTTTTCTTAATCTATCAGCTGATAAAATTTTAAGTCTTTGAGACAAAGGGTAAAGTCTCTCCCAAACATTATCTTCTCTTAAAACAAGTCGGTGTTCAGCGCGAGAAGAAAACATCCTATAAGGCTCTTTTGTGCCTTTAGTTACAAGATCATCAATCAAAACTCCAATATAAGATTCATGTCTTTTTAAAATTAAGGCTGATTTATTTAAAATTTTTAAACCGGCATTCAAACCTGCTATTAAGCCTTGTCCTCCCGCTTCTTCATAACCGCTAGTACCATTAATTTGTCCCGCTAAAAAAAGATTTTTAATTTTTTTTGTCTCCAAAGAATGAAAAAGTTCTAAAGGCTCAATAAAGTCGTATTCTACGGCATAACCCGCTTTTAGCATTTTCATGTTTTCCAATCCGGGAATGCTTTTTAAAAATTTCTCTTGAACAAAAGCAGGCAAGCTAGTTGAAAGTCCTTGAACATAAATAGAGTTTGTATTTAAGCCTTCTGGCTCCAAAAAAGTTTGGTGTTGTTTTTTAGATGAAAAGCGAATAACTTTATCTTCCAGGCTAGGACAGTATCTAGGGCCTAAAC
>JAPORL010000106.1 GCA_026712605.1 Pseudobdellovibrionaceae bacterium
ATATAATGAAACTAACAGATGGAACTTTTAAGAAAATTTTTGAAAATATTGGAAAAGAGTATCCTCATATAGAACAGGATCACTGGATTATTGATATTGGTATGGCTAAATTTGCTACCCAACCAGAAAATTTTGATGTCATTCTTCTTCCTAATCTTTATGGAGATATTTTAAGCGATGTTTCTGCTCAACTAGCTGGTTCTGTTGGAATTGGAGGATCCAGTAACATTGGATTAACTCACGCTATGTTTGAGGCTATTCATGGTTCAGCCCCAAGGCGAGCGGGTCAAAATATAGCTAATCCAAGTGGTTTATTACATGCCTCTTTGCTTATGTTAAGTCATATGGGAGAAAATAAGATAGCAAAAAAAATATATAATGCTTGGCTTAAAACTATTGAAGAGGGGATACATACTTACGATATTTATAATGAAAAACTGAGCAAACAAAAAGTAAGCACAACTGATTTTGGAAAGGCTGTTATTGAAAATTTAGGCAATGAGCCAAAAGATCTTACAGTTTCTCAATTGCCAAAAGATAGTAAGCCTATCAACATTCAGCTTGATTCAAATAATCCTTTTGCCTCTCAAGATAAAGTATTAGATGGGGTGGATGTGTTTATATGTTCAAATAATAGGGACCCTAATCATTTAGCTAGTGAGTTAAAACAAAGCTCTAAAGAAGAAATTAATTTGGAATTAAATTATATTACCAATAGGGGAATCAAAGTTTATCCTGATCCTTTACCTGAAACTTTTTGTACTGATCATTGGCGTTGTCGTTTTTTGAAAAAAGATTCGTCTAATAGTATTAAACAGTCAGATATTATTTCTTTAATGAAAAGCATCTATTTAGGTAATTTAGAAATTATTAAAACAGAAAATCTTTATTCTTTTTCTGGTGAGGCTAACTACTCTCAAATTGGTTAAATAGTTTTATGTCAAAACTTAAAATTTTAACTATTTTTTGTATTATTTTCATATTTGTAATTGTTTTTAAGCTGGATTTAACTCGCTATCTTGATATTAATTTTTTTATTAATCAAAAAGATAGCTTATTTTCTTTTTATGAAAACTCACCTCTTCTTTTTATTTTTATTTATTTTTGTATTTATGTTTTTTGTGCAACATTAAGTATTCCGGGTGCTCCTCTTTTAACTTTAGTTTCAGGTTTTTTGTTTGATTTTTGGATCGGGAGTTTAGTGGTTTCTTTAGGAAGTACATTAGGAGCTGTTTTTGCTTTTTTAATTTCTCGTTTTTTAATGGCCGATTTTGTTGAAAAAAAACTTTCTAAGAAATTAATAAAAATCAATGAAGGTTTAAAAAAAGATGGAGTGATGTATTTATTTTCTTTGAGAATTATACCCATTTTTCCTTATTTTATGGTTAATATACTTTTAGGGGTTACTTCTATTTCTTTAAAGAAATTCACAATTGGAAGTTTTTTAGGTATGTTGCCAGGAACTTTTGTTTATGTGAATGCAGGCAAACAATTAAATAACATATCTTCTATTTCTCAAATTTTTTCTTTAGAAGTTATTTTTTCTTTTATTCTTTTAGCTTTTCTTCCATGGATTTTAAAATGGATTTTAAAATTATATAAAAAATAACAAATTTCCATCTTTAACTAAGCTTAATCCACATAACAAAATATAAGCTCAAGTCTATTTTCAGAAAAATAAAAAAAATTTAAGTTCTGTTAAAAAGACTCATCAAAACTGACTTCACCTTTAATGCCTTTTTGATAGGCGGCCACTCTTCTTTCAAAAAAATTAGTTAACTCTTGAGTGTCCTGTAAAGCCATAAAATCAAAAGGATTTTTAGCATTAAAAGGTTTTGATATATTTAACCTTTCTAAACGAATATCAGCAATATATTGTAGATAGCTTTTCATATCTTTTAAGCTCAAACCACCCACTCCATTTTCTAAAATTTCACTTGCAAAGCTTAATTCACAGTCAATGGCTTCATGAAACATAGCTGTAATTTGTTCATTAAAATCAGAGCTAAAAAGATCAGGCTCTTCTTTTCTGATGATATCAATAACGGCATAGGCAAAATCAATATGACAGCTTTCATCTCTAAAAACCCAATTTGTCCCTTCTGCTAGTCCATTGAGCAAGCCTTTGGAACGAAGAAAATAAACATAGGCAAAAGCGGCAAAAAAGAATAAGCCTTCAATGGTTCCCGCAAAACAAATTAAATTTCTTAAAAACATTTTTTTATCTTCTTTTGTATTCAGTTTGTCTAGTGTGAAGATTGTATCCATCCATTTAAAGCTGAAATCAGCTTTTTTCTTAATAGAGGGAATATTATTGATAGCTGAAAAAGCTTTTGTTCTTTCATTCATATCTGGGATATAAGTGTCTAAAAGAGTGAGATAGAAATGCACATGTAACATTTCTTCATAAAGCTGTCGACCTAAGTACATACGAGCTTCTGGTGAATTGACATGGCGATATAAATTTAAAACAAGGTTATTTCCGACAATAGTGTCTCCTGTAGCAAAAAAAGCAACTAATCTGTTAATTAAAAAAGCTTCACTAGGGGTCAATCTATTTTGTAAATCTGATATATCTGTAGAAAAATTCACTTCATCTACAGTCCATGTATTTTTAATAGCGTTTTTATACATTTCATAAAATATAGGATACTTCATAGGTCGTAAAGTAAGCTCTAATCCGGGATCTAAAATCATTTGTTATTCCTCCTTTTTTATTGGCATGATTCACATATTTCAGGGTTTTCTAAGTTTTGTAACTGTTCTGTGGATGCTTTCTTACTAGTAGAGTTGTTAATAGTTACTTTAGCAATATTTGTTGCAGGGCGAGAGCGTAAGTAATAACTTGTTTTTAAACCTCTCTTCCAAGCATACATATACATACTGGACAGCTTATTTATTGTTGGACTTTCTACAAAAAGGTTTAAAGATTGACTCTGGTCGATATAGGGACCTCTTGCAATAGCCATATCTATAAGTGTTTTTTGAGGAATCTCCCAAGAGGTTTTGTATAGATTTTTTATGTTTTGTGGTATTTCTGGGATATTTTGAATAGAGCCTTCATTTATTTTAATTTGCTCTTTAATAGCTGAAGTCCAAAGGCCTTCTTTTTTTAAAGAGCGAACTAAATATTTATTAATTTGTATAAACTCACCAGATAAAGTTTCTCTTTTAAATAAATTAGAAATTTGAGGCTCTATGGATTCATAAGCGCCTACAATAGAAGCTATAGTTGCCGTAGGAGCTATAGCAATAGTCAAAGAATTCCTTAACCCATGTTTTTGAATACGAGCTTTAAGCTCATCCCAGCGTTTTTTATTTTCAGGTTGAATATTCCATAAATCAAACTGTAATTTTCCCTTGGAGGTTCTGGTTTCAGCAAATTTTTCATGAGCTTTATATTTTTTCGCTAAATCACAAGAAGCAGAAAGAGCGTAATAATAAATTTCTTCTTGAATTTTTGCGCTTAACTTTAAAGCTTTTTCGCTATCAAATGGCAGACTCATTTTAAACAAAAGATCTTGTAATCCCATGAGTCCTAAGCCAATAGGTCTCCAACCTTTATTTGATTTTTTAGCTGTTGCTATAGGATAAAAATTAACATCAACGACTTTATCTAAAAAATTAACTGCGGTTTTAACATTTTTTTCTAAAATTTCCCATTTAATATCCTTTTTTTGAGAATCATAGTATTGTCCAATATTGATAGAGCCTAGATTGCAAACGGCTGTTTCTTTTTCAGAACTAATCTCTAAAATTTCAGTGCAAAGATTAGAAAGATGGATAACATTTTCTGGATTTAAAGTTTGAGGGCTTTTACTGTTGCTATGATCTTTAAAATTCATCCAACCATTTCCAGTTTCTGCTAAAGTTTTCATCATACGAGCATAAAGTTTTCTAGCGGGAATAGAGTCTATAGCTAAACCTTGTTCTTCAGCTTGCAAATATTTTTTTTCAAAAATTTCTCCATAGCTATCAGCTAATTCAGGAACATCTTTGGGATCAAATAAAGACCAATCTTTGTTTTCTTCTACTCTTTTCATAAAAAGATCGGGAATCCAATTTGCAATATTTAAATTATGAGTTCTTTGTTGTTCATCTCCTGTATTATCTCTAAGTTCTAAAAAGGCTTCTATATCTCGGTGCCAAGTTTCCAAATAAATACAAGCGGCACCTTTTCTTCTTCCTCCTTGATTGACTGCGGCCACTGAAGAATCAAGGGTTTTTAAAAAAGGAACTATTCCGTTGGATTTGCCGTTGGTTCCCTTTATTAAGGAACCACGACTTCTAACTCGTGAGAAAGATAAACCAATTCCGCCGGCAAATTTAGATAAAAGAGCAACATCTTTATATTTATCATAAATAGCAGACAGATCATCTCTTGGAGAATCTAAAAGATAACAAGAGGATAATTGAGATCGTAGTGAGCCTGAATTGAATAGAGTAGGGGAGCTGGGCATATAATCTAAATTTGAGATCAGATCATAAAAAGTTTTAGCTGATTTAAAATTATCTGCTAGTCCACAAGCGACTCTTAAAAAGAAATATTGAGGGGTTTCAATAACCTGACGACTTTCAGGGTCCTTTAAAAGATAACGATCATACACCGTTCGGAGTCCAAAATATTCAAATTTTTTTGTTCTTGAATTATCAATAATAATATTAAGCGCTTCTTTATTTTCTCTAATAAAATCATATTTGTCTTTGTGTATAAGACCAACCTTATAAGCTGTTTTTAATGAGGAAAAAAAATTATTAATACCTTGATTTTCTACTTCTTCATGAATGTAACGGGATAAAAGTCTAGCAGAAAGTTTAGAATAATCAGGATCCTCTGAAATTAAAAATGAGGCTGTCCTTATACAAAGACGATCCAACTCTTTTGTACTAGCTCCATCATACAAACCGCTTATAACTTTTGTAGCTACTCTCATAGGATCTACATCATTGAGACCAGAAGAACAGGCCAGAACGACATTAATAATTTTATTTACATTAACAGGCTCATAACTATTATCTCTTTTTTTTACACGCATGATTTTATGACCATGACTTTGATCACTTTGAGTTTGAGTTGATTTATTATTTAATTCTTCTAATGAGTTTTGCTTAGTTTTTGGTGTTATTTTTAAGATTTGTGTATCACTCATAGTTTTTTATTTTTTAGCTTATAATGAATAAAATTTTTATTTTATGACCTTAAATTCAGGATATTTCTCTATAAGTTTTTTTCAAGTTATTTTTGAATTTAAAATGTTAAAATAGCTTTTAGCAAAAAAACTAACAAGACTTTAATCTTGCTTTTCTAAAATATCCTTATTTTTTAAGAGCTAACATCTCTGGTATAATGCATAAAATTTTAAATTAAAAATGAGGGACTAGGTATAAAAAAAATCGCAACGCATAGAAAAACCTATTGACTTTATAAAAAAGAGTTTAGGATTTTTTATGGTTTTCTTATTTTTGGCTTAATTGTTGCTTTGTATTTCTTAAAAAGTGTTTAATTTTTGTTCTTAAAAATGAAAGATTTTCACAAAAATCCTTAAGTTTTAGTATAAAACTAGAAATAAACTGATTTTTCTGTAATAATTCAGGAAAAATTATCCGAACTTTATAAAAAATAATGAAAACAAAAATCAGTTTATTTTTAATAGTTTTTCTTTGGCTTCCTTCTGTTCAAGCCTATCCTTGGATGTTTTTTCGGGAATCCGGTTTCTCTACAGTGCAGTTAGATACCCATTCTTCCTATTTTTTAAATGGGAAAATAACTATTTTTTCTGGATTTCAGTTAGAGTACCATAACCCTAAGATAGATTTGAATATAGGCTATAATTACTCTTTTTTGGAAGAAAGGCATTACTCTCGTATTAGTGAGCTATCAGTTATTTTTCCTATTCCTTTTGATAATTGGACAATGAGTTTAGGAATTAAAGATGTTTTGTGGAGTGAGGCTGACAGATATTGGAATCATGGTCTTTGGCAAGCTCGTTATTTATTAGATCCTTTACGACCTAAACAGTTAGGTATCCCTGGTATCTATTTTGAACATGAAACCGATACAAGCAATTTCCTTATATCTTTTTCCTATTTTTATATTCCTGACATTATTATTTTTCCAAAATTTAAAGACAATAAAATAGTGTCAAAGAATCCATTTTTTATTAACACATATAATAAATTTAATTGGAAAGTGGATGAATTTATGCCTTTTGAAATTAAAGAATTTTTTAAACCTAGTTTAGCTTTTCGCTTTCAGCATTTTGTAAATAATTATTCTATTAACTTTTCTTACGCCTATAAACCCATTAATCAGTTTCAAAAAGTAGTTAAAATTGAAGGACTTGATTTATCTACATCTTCTAAGAGTTCCTTTAATATTACAAATTTTAGATATTTTGTGTTATCCCATCATTTAGCCAGTTTAGAATCTGAAACCGCGCTATCAAAACGCTTTTCTTTATTTACTAGTCTTTTTTGGGAACAGCCAGAGCAAAGAAGAAATAAAGTCAATTGGCTTAGTGATGATTTTTTATCGCATCTGACTTATTCTTTAATGGTCTATTTTAAAGAGAAGTGGGAAAAAGATAAAAAGACTTTGTTTACTTTAGGTTGGACAAAAACAGTGGAAAAAACATCAGATTTAGCCTCTAACCCTGTTATAATTGATTTTAGAGATGTGTTTAAAAGAAATTTTAATTGGAAATCTGCTGTCAGCGCCTCTATAGAGCATGAAGACAAAACTATGCCAGTCAGTTTTTTATCTCGTTTTAGGGTGAATTATGCATTAGATAACCAGTTTTATCAGTTTATTTTAGAAAACTACTTATACCTGAGCTCTCATCTAAGGATATATGTATCGGGAGATTTATTTTTTAGATTTTCTAAGGAGTCAATTCCAGCTAATAGCTCTTCTATTAAACAATATGATGGATTAAGCCGTATTTTGTTCGGAGGACAGTATGTTTTTTAAAAACATATTTTTGATTTTTTTTATTATATTTTTTTCATGGGCAGGCTTTTCTGAAAAGGAAGAAGGTAATCTTTTTGCCAATTTAAGCTGTGTTAAAGATATTAAAAGACAATACCCTAATATAGTAAAGGGTCAATTAGCTTGGGAAGAGCAAAAAAGGTTTTTTCATTGTCTGCATGGAATCTTAGAATTAATTGTTGATAAAAAAATCTTTATACATGATTTTAGCCGGGATTATTTTACAAGAGAAGAAATTAAAAGACTTTTTCATTTGTATTTGGAGTTTGATGAAGAAAGCTCTAACAAATTTACTACTAGATTACTGGTTGTTAAACAAATGTTATTAGGAGGTGATATTGATCGTTTTAAAGATAGAGAGCTGGCTCTATTTTATAAGCTTATCTATGATTATAGAGATGCTTATTATATTATACACAAACAAATCCCTATATTAATAAATATTTTTAAAAACGAGTCCTATAAGCCCAGTCCTGAAGAGGGCGCAAATCTTTTAAATCAAATAAAAAAGACTTTTCAAACTTTAAGAACAGCTTATCAGCGAGAAAATGTTACTTATTCTATAGAAAATATTTATAACTACGGACTTTATCTTGAACAGGCTAATTTTTTAGAAAAATCTATAGAAACTGAACTCTCTTTTTCTTTTATTCATAACTTAATTGAAGGGACTGTATTTCCAGAAAAAGAGATTGAAGGATCTGATTGGGAGCTGATTTTTGATTCTTTCCATAAGACTATGGAGTTGTTTTTATATTATAAAACTTATTTTTCGCTTAATTTGTCTAATATGGAATTAACTTACTTAAAATTAGAAAGCGCTAAAATTTTTCTATCTGCACTGCCTATAAATAATAATAAAGCTTTTCCTTTAAATAATTTAGATCAGATGTTATATGACTTAGTTTCTCTTTTTGACAGAAAATCTTCCAATAGCTTTATTTCACTTTTAAAGAATAAAGATCGTATTAGCTTTTTAACAAGAACACTTTATTGTTTCTCTTTTAGGGATTCATCTAAGGAGAGTTGTCAAAACACAAATTACAATAACTCCTCTTCTCATTCTGTTATATCTGCTGTTTTTCCAGACTCTAGATTTCAATTTTTTTCTGATAAAATAGATATAGAAAAATATTCTAATTCTCCTACTCTATTTTTGGATGTCTCAACAAAAAATTTATTATATGATTGGCTGATTAATTATCAAAAAAAACTGTCTGATTTACAATATAACCATATAGAAGAGGTTGCTAACAACTATAATTTAACCCGTTGGTTAGATTCTTTTTTTGAATGGAGAAACGACGAAAGAATGATAATAGGCTCTTTTTACCCTTCAGATAATAAAGAAAAAATATATAATTTGTTAAATTACCAGTCTTTTTTATCCTTATTGCTTTTTTCTTATTTGCCCGACTCTTACTTTACTAATCATCAAAAAGGCATTTCTTTTGGAGTATGGAAAACTATAGTATCAGAAATCTCTCCACTATTAGTTTTATTAAGTGGCAGTCAGGGATATAAATCAGGTTGGAAAAAATCTTTTTATAGCTTATTTAACATTTCTGATTCTTTTTTAAACTCTTCAAATAGAGATAACCATTTAAATTCAACAGAAATGCTTGACTTAGCTACGCATTTAATGTTAGCTATAAAAAACTCTCAACATAGCTTTAATATTATTTCTAAGCTTTGTAAAAATGATTTAAACAGCTCTTGTGTGGTATCTGCTGTTTTAGAAGATAAAGATATTTTATCTTCTTATCCTAGGTTTCAAAAATATATTTTTGATTTTAACAAAAAAGTTTATATAGAAAAGATTGAACAAACTGTAGGAGAACTTGATTCTAAAACTTTTTCTAGCTTAAGCTTAACAGCACTATTCTTTTTGATACAAATTATGGAATTAAATTATAATCTTATTGATCAAGATCAATCTTTTAATTTAGAATCAGATGAATTGATTTTGTATTCAAAACATTTTACAAACAGTATAAAACAGAATGTGCCATATATATTTAATAATGAACAGGCTTTATCTTATTTAATGTATAGTTTTAAAACAGGCAATATTCCTTTTTTTACGGGATATCAATTTGAGCCTATTAATTATACTCAGTTTCATTTATCTTTTAAAAACTTTAAAGAGTTTGAAATCACTCCTAATGATTTTCATTTTCTTTTATTTGATTTCTATAATTTGTATAAACAATTCTGAGGTTTTCAATGTCAGTTCAAAAGAATATTTTATCTTTTTTTATTTTCTTTATGTCTTATAGCTACTCTAATGAGTTAAAGCTAGAGTGGCAAAGTTATATCTCTCCGCCTAGTCTAAATGAACAGTTTTCAGACTATGTTTTTATGAAGGGAAATTATCAAAATAGTGTAAAAAAAGAAGATTTTTATTTTAGTTCAAAATTTCTTTTTCAATATAGTTTATATAACAGTAAGTTTTTTTACTTTGGAATTCCAGAAATATATTTTAACTATAAATATTTTTTAGAAAATGATTTTTATTCCATAAAGTCTATTCAAGTTAGTTTGGGAAGACAGGTTAAAAATTGGAGTTTTGGAGATCAATATTGGGATTTAGGCTTATGGAACTCATTAAATCGCTGGAATCCTTTATATCCTATAGATAATGGTTTAATAGGGTCTTTTTTCACTTTCACTTCAGACTGGTGGGAGTCTAATTTTTTTATAGGAGCTTTTTATTTGCCAGATCAAGATATTAAATTTGTAATAGAGGATGGTCATATCTATTCACAATCTAGATGGTCAAATGTCCTGCCTAAAAAAGTCGAAAAACTGAATACAGATATATTTTACTATAATGATGCTCCTTTTATTTTTGATACTTTACTACAGCAAAGTTTTTTATTTAGTTTTAAAACTTGGTCTAATTTTTCAAAAGAGGGTTTTTATTGGATTAAAGGAGCTTTTGCAAATAAACCATCTAACAACTTATTTTATGTTCTTAAAGTAAAGGATCGTCTTGAAATAGAAAGAAAAAAAGAAGGCTCATTTTTTGTAAATCAGGGAATTTCAGTGTTTCCTGTTCGTCAAAGAATTTTATCTACAGAATGGGGCTTAGATTATAAAAAAAGCTCACTTATCGTTAGCTTTGAAAATACAAATATGAAATCTGAATCTCCTCTTCCAAAAGATTGGGAATTTGTAAGAGATCAAAGTAATTTTACTTATTTTTCTTTGTTATTTAAGTATAACTATTTAGAAGATAGCTTTTTTCGCTTGGCTTTTATTCAATCTTGGTTTACAGATGGAATACTGTCTAAAGAATTGTCATCTTTTATTCAAAGAGGAAAAATTTTAGAGGGTATAGGCTTTGATTGGCAGACTAAATTTTTTATAAACCAGCCCTTACATCTTAATTTGAAATATCAATATTCTTTTTTAGATGAAGGGGCATGGCTTTCTGTTAGATCCATTTATTATATAAGCCCTAAAATCTATACAGAGTTAGGAATAGATATAGTGGGTTCGGTTTCAAAGTCTATAAATGAATCCTTTTTAAAGAAGTTTAAACATAATGATTATTTTACATGGAGCTTAGTTTATGATTTTTAAGAAAAGTTTTTTTATATTTTTTGCTTGTTTTTTTATTTCTTCTTGTGGATTGCAAGTGGGTGAAAAATCTCCAAGAGCGCCTTATTATAAATTATCTGGTCCACTTAAAATTTGTTCTCAATTGAACTATAAAGAAACATTTATGAATTATTTTTTTCAAAATAAAACTGTCAGTACAGGAATCAATTTAGCCTTGTATTGTATATCTAATAAGATAAAAGAGTTTAGAAATTTAATTGGGCATAATTTTTTAAGTAGACAACAAACAGTAAATATAATGAATCAAAATTTTATCCAAGAAAGCAATTTTAAACCAATTGTAGATAAAATTATGGATCCAGAGTATTTTTATAAATATGTTTCTATTAAAAACTCTTTAATTCAATCCATGAGTCCTAATTTTGAAAAAAACTATTTAGATTCTAATGAAACTTAGCTAAGTTCTAC
>JAPORL010000201.1 GCA_026712605.1 Pseudobdellovibrionaceae bacterium
CCTCTAAATTTTTAAACTAAGACTTATCTTTTCAGGGTGGAAGTAAAATACAATCTCTAATGCTTTTTTGATCGGTTAAAATCATAACCAACCTTTCAATACCCAGTCCTACCCCACCAGTAGGAGGCATACCCAACTCTAAGGCATGAATGAAGTTCTCATCTAAAGGATGAGAATCTTCAAAGTTTTTATCTTCAGAAGAGGGCTTAAAGATATCTTCCTTTTTTTCCCAGCGATTTTGCTCTTCTAATCTTTCCCTTTGATCAATAGGATCATTTAACTCTGTATAAGCATTTCCTAACTCCATTCCTGCAATATAGGGTTCAAAACGCTCTACTAATGTTTTATACTTTGATTGCTTTTTTCTATGCTTTTTTGTAAGGGGGGAAACAGAAAGAGGAAAATCTATAATAAATGTAGGATTCCATAAGTGCTTTTCTGCTAAAATTTCAAAAACTAAAACAGCTAAAGCTCCTTTTAAATTTTCTTTTTTTTCTGAAGAAAGATATTTAATATTTAAAGCCTCTTCATATTTTCTGTAATCCCCTTTAGGCTCTAATTTTTTTATAAACTTAAATAAATCAGGAAAGCTTATTTTACTAATATCAATATTTTTACTCCCACTTAAAGCCTCTCTTAAGTTTTCTTGATTGTTATTTTCCAAGTCACTGTATTTTTTAATAGCCTCTTTTAGGGATAAAGTCTCCCATTTTCCAAAATTTAATTCTTTTCCTTGATATTCAATTTTTAAAGAGCCTTTTATTTTTTTAACAACATAATTTACCAGTTTTTCAAATTGTTTCATTTGATATTTATAATCCGTATAGGCTTCATAATATTCCATCATTGTAAATTCAGGGTTATGTGTTCGATCTATTCCTTCGTTTCTAAAGTTTTTTCCAATTTCATAAACTTTTTCAAAACCACCTACAATCAGTTTTTTTAAGTAAATTTCTGGTGAAATTTTAAGATACATTTTTTTATTATTTAAGCGTCTAAAATGAGTTTCAAAAGGCTCTGCTAAAGCTCCTCCATATACAGATTGCAAAACAGGAGTTTCCACTTCCATAAAGCCTTTTTTATTCATAAAATTTCTAATTTCTGTTATCACTTGAGATCGAATTTTAAATATCTTTTTAGACTTTTGATCCATTATTAAATCCATGTAGCGATAACGATATTTAAGCTCTTTATCCTCTAAACCATGGTATTTTTCAGGTAAAGCTGATACACTTTTACATAAAATTTTTAAACTCTGAACTCTTAAAGAAAGTTCCCCTCTTTTTGTTTTAAAAAGCTTACCTCTTAAAGATAAAATATCTCCAATATCACAAAGCTTCCATAGTTCCCAAGGGCTTAATTTAATTTTCTGATCTGTGGGGGATTTCAAATCAGAGTTTGAGCTTACAAAGTCATCCCTGCGAATATAACACTGTAAGTTGTTATGCTCGTCTTCTAAATTAAAAAAATCAGCTTTTCCCATAGGCCGTTTTCGCATCAAACGACCAGCAATACAAAAAAACTGTTCTGGTAAAGGCTCTTTTTTATCAATTAACTCTTGAATAGAATCTCTATCTCTATTTCCCCAACCCGACATCTTCCAAGTATGAGGATAAGGATTAACTTTTCGTTTTAAAAGCTCCTCTCGCTTTCTTAATTTTTCCTGTTTTATAGGATTATCTTTCATTATAATTTCCTAATAAGTTTTTTTAGTTTTTTGTTTTAACTACTTTATTTTACTTTAAAAAATTATTTCTCGCTTATTCATTCTTTTCTTTTTTATAAAAAAATATCAATATTAAAAAGGGGAAGAGTTAAACAGACTTTTTATAAATTTCCATAATTTCTTTAAGGAGGACTAAAGCTTCCTCTTTAGGTCTTTGAAAAACATTTCTGCCCACAATACTTCCAAAAGCACCCCCTTTAGCTAAAAGTTTAATCTCTCCTAAAAGATCTGTTTTATCCTTAGCGGGACCACCACTAAATATAATAATTCTTCGTCCAGAAAATCCAGCTTGAATAACATGAGCCACCCTTTTATCTAAACTATCAGAAGAAGTTTTTAATTTTTGCTTTTCAAAAAAATCAGCAGGAGGTTTGACTTTCACAATATGAGCGCCCAACTGACAAGCAATATGAGCAGAATAGGCCACCACATCTAAAGCTGTTTCAGCCTCTTTAGATAAACTTCCCCCTCTGGGATAAGACCAAATGACTAAAGGTAGACCTGCTTTTCTGGCTTCTCTGCCCAGTTTAACAGCTGATTCATACATAGAAAGGCTATCCTCACTTCCCGGATAAATAGTAAAGCCAATAGCAGAGCAACCCAATCTCAAAGCCTCTTCTACTCCTGAAGTGATTGCGGGCAAAGGGCTTTTTGGATTTTTATATAAACTATCTGAATTATTTGCCTTTAAAATCAAAGGAATTTGACCCGCAAATTCCCGAGCCACTGAATCTATAAAACCAAAAGGAGCTGAATAAGCATTACAACCTGCTGATATTGCTAACTCAAAGTGATAAGCGGGATCATAAGAAGGAGGATTTTTAAAAAAACTAGCATCCGGGCCATGTTCAAAACCTTGATCGACCGGAAAAATAACTAACTTACCTGTTCCTGCGAGTGAGCCATGATTAAATATCTTAGCTAATTGAGACAAAACACCAGGATTATCTCCCCCATAATTTTTTAAAATATCTTTTACTTTTTTCGTCATAATTAACCTCTTTAGTTTAAAGCTATTTATTTTTTATCAGTCAATCTAAAATATATTTTTCTATCCTTTACTCCCCTCATAGACTATTTTTCAAAAAATGAAGAACAATAACTTTCATACAAAAAGTATTATACTCAATAGGAAAACAATTTACAAAAAAATAACTTTAATAAAAAATAAAAATATAATGAGATATTTAAATAAAAACTCAAAAAATTACAAGTCTCAATTTTTTAATGACAATTTATGTATTTTTTAATATATTAAAACCATGCCTTTTAAAGTTATGTATGAAAGCACTCCAAATCCACACTCTTTAAAATTTATAGTGGATTCCAAAATATGTGATGAAATTGTTGAAATTACAAATCGGACTCAAGCCAAACGATCTCCTTTAGCTTTAAAAATTTTAGGCTTTCCTTGGGCTAAATCTGTTTTCTTAGGTGAAAATTTTGTAACGGTTACCAAAGAAGATTGGCTGGAATGGGATATGATATGTGATCCTATTTGTGAACTCATACAAGATCATCTCAATGAAGGAGAGGCAGTTCTTCTTCCCAAACAAACAGAAAAAAACTCAAACAATCCAGAAGATTCTGAGGATATAAAGAAAATAAAAGAAGTTTTAGAAACAGATATTCAACCCGCTGTAGCTATGGATGGAGGCTATATTGAGTTTGTCTCTTATGAAAATGGAATTGTTTATCTAAGCCTTCAAGGAGCCTGTTCTGGCTGTCCCAGCTCCACTGTCACACTTAAACAAGGGATTGAAAGCCGGCTCAAGCAATTTGTTCCTGATATTAAAGAAGTTTTGGAAGTTTAAACTAAAATTTTTAGAAAATTTTAAATTTCCATATTCTTAATATTTCCTAAAAGCTTATAAGATACAAGGCTCAAGAACTCAGACATGCGTTTTGCCACAAAGCGACCTATAGTCGCTATGTGTTCAAATTCAAACTCGTTTTAAATCTTATATCTTATAAGCTTTTAGGAAAGTTACAAAAGATATGGGAAACTATATGTAATAGAACAGTCATCCTAATGAACAACTAATCTACATACTCTTTAGGATAACATTTGCTGATTTGATCTATAAGCCTATTTATCTCATTAATAGAAGCTATAGTCTTCCAAGCATTCACAACCGTAAAAGCTACTCTCTCTTCATCACTGCGATTGATTTGTAGCAGGGCTGTTTCGTAATCATAATTAAAAAGAATATCAAATAAATAACCTCTTAAAAAATTGTATTGTCTTCCAAAGGTTTTAAGTGTTTGATTTTTTTCTACAAGATCTTGTCTTTCCCTACAAGTATTTGCACCCTGTAAATCTTCAAACAAATCTAAAAGATCGTCTCTCTGTTGTATGGTTAAATAAGAGTCTGTGCTTTGAGAGGCCAAATAAGTGACAGAATAATCCTTCCAAGCATCAAACCAATCTGAAAAACCCTGAAATTGTCCATTTTGACAGGAACTGCAAAAAATAATAATCAAGATAAACCTTTTCATCTTACTTAATTTATCGGATTTTTAAATTTTGATCTTTAATGAGTCAAAAAAAATTTTAAAAATCAGCTTTTTTATTAAAAATTATAAAAATATTCAAAATCTTAGAAAGATTTTAAGTCTGACCATTTTTAATACCTTTAGTATCTTTATTAAAAGTTTGTAAGAATATTCTATAAACTCCTATTTAAGTCTATTGATCAAAAGCTTAGTAAGATACAAAGCTAAAAACGAGTTCGGATTTGAATACATAGCGACTGTAAGTCGCTTTGTGGCAAACCGCATATCTTAGTTTTTAAGTCTTATTTAGATATTTTTAAGTTTCTTGATGAAAAGCTTAGTAAGATACAAAGCTAAAAACGAGTTCGGATTTGAACACATAGCGACTATAAGTCGCTTTGTGGCAAACCGCATATCTTAGTTTTTAAGTCTTATTTAGATATTTTTAAGTTTCTTGATGAAAAGCTTAGTAAGATACAAAGCTAAAAACGAGTTCGGATTTGAACACATAGCGACTATAAGTCGCTTTGTGGCAAACCGCATGTCCGAGTTTTTAGCTTTGTATCTTAATAAGCTTTTCATATAATAATTTAATAGGAAATGGCTTTTATAAACCTTTGCTCTTTTTCATCCAGTTTTCTATTCATACGATGAACCATCATAAAAATATTATCTTCTCTTACTCCAACACTGTCACTTCCGATCAAAACCGATTTATCACCTAAAAAACCTATACCTTTTTTAGAATCACCAGCCATTCCATGCATTTTCTTTAACATCTCCTTCATCTGATCAGCAATACTAGATTTTGGTTTTGTAGAAGATACCATATTATCAGAAGGAGATCGTGAAGATTCATCTCCTGCTATTTTATTAAAATTAGCAGAAAGACCTTTATTAAGATTCGTATCATTTTGGGCTAAAATTCCTAAATCTTCTTCATTAGAATCTCCCACACCATGTTTTTCCAAAAAATCTGTATTCTTTTTATTCAAATTTGCCATGATTTTCTGTGCTTGTTTTTTTTGAGCTGGTGTCAGTTTATTATAGTTAAAGGCCTTAGTTTCAGCAAGACTACTATCAGATAGAGGGCTTTTTCCCTTAGGCCATCCTTTTTGAGGCTTTAAAGTGTCAAACAAGTCCTCTACAAAAGTATCACCAGCTAGCGTGTTTGTAGGATCTTTAGGATCTTCTTTTTTTAAACAATTAACATCTCCGGGAGCGCATTTAAAAGGATCTAAAATAGGTTCTAAGCGATCACAATTTGCTTGAAGCCCCTGACAACCAGGAGGATATATGGAATCATCATTATTTGGATTATCTGAATCATAATCAGAACAACTGGGATCATTAACTGTCGTACAAAGAGCTTGAGCTGTTTCTCCTAACTCATTTTTTTTGCCAAACATTGCTTTTGTTTGAAGACCCGCCGCCGCCGTCATACCTAGCAACATAGCGCACTGACCACAACAGCTTGGATGCGTTACCCAACAACAAGAACTGCAAGTCGTTTTTGCTTTGTATCCTAAAAATGCAGTTGTTCCCACTCCCACATAGGCTAAAAGATTTGTTTCTTTCTTTTTCTTTTGCACTTGTTCTAAGGGAGATTTACTAGCCTCCTCTGTTTTCAATTTTTTATGTTCATTTCTTGCAGATATCATATCATCTAATTTCTTTTTGTGTGTTTCATAGTTAAGTTTTTGAGTGTGGCAGTATTTTTTATCACACTCCTCATCACTAGGAGAATCAATACAAACAATATTAGAAGGACAGTTTTTTACTTTGCAAGTTTTTCGGCAAGAATCCCAATTATTTTTTAACTGTTGAACATAGCTTGCTTTTTCCCTCTCTACTTGATTCATCTGAGCTTGTTCTTCTGAGGACATTGCCACAGAAAAAGAGCTTATAAAAATCAACATAAAAAATATTCTTACTGACATATTTTCTTTTTTATTTTTTAAGGACATTTCACCTCTCTTTGACAAACTTCTTGAATAAAGCGACTCATTTGTTTGAAAATTGTCCCTTTAGATTTTCCCATTCCAAAAGTGTTTTCCTTTTTATTATCCATCATGGCTAATTTTCTGCTTTCAAAATTAGAAGACCTTAATTTTCTTCTTCCTCCACTATTATAAGAAGAGCTATTAGAATTTCCCGTTTGGTTCACTTTTCCAAAATTTGCTGAAGAGTGGCTTTTAGGATAGTTTTTTACGTATTCCTCTTTCTCTTCTTCTGCTATATCACCAGCTAAGCTTGATTCTAATCCTTTAAAATTCGGACCATGATTAAAAGCTCCTGAATTTAATCCAGAATTTCTAGATCCCATATTACTTCTAGCTGAACCATTTAAAGAAGAGGTATCAAAGTTGGAACCCCCATCATTTGCAAACAATTCTTCTGTTATGTTTTCTTCATTGTTTCCATTGGCGATATCCTCAGTAGGGATAACAGGCTCCCCTGCTTTATTATCCGCTGTTTTGTCCCAGGGACTATGTATCCCCATATTAGAGCTTGATCCCGCTCCCGTACCAGGAGGAGCAGATACCTTTAAGTTTTTATCACCTTCATTTTTAGTAGTTTGATCAGTACAGTTTTCCGCCCCTTCTGGACAATCTGCTAAAGCTTTAGCCGCTAAAGCTGAAGTCAAAGCTTGAATGCCAGATAAACCGCCTTGCAAACAAGCATTTGAACAATCTTCTTGTTGAGCTGTGCAGTTTTCTAAACCTTCTTCCAAGCTTGTCTCACATGTAGCTTTAGGTGTGTCTAAGGCTGGTGGGTTTACTTCAATACAGTCTGCCTCACAAACTTCCTCACAAGCTGTTATAGCTTCCTCACAAGCCATACATCTTTTTAAAGCCACTGTAGATAATGTGCTTTGTATAGCTGAATTTCCCTGATGAGATAGTTTAGCAGAGCCTCCTCCCTCAGCCACAGTAGAAACAGTTCCTTGAACCGCTTGTCCCACCAAAGCATAAGAAGCTAAATCCATACCAGAACTGGCTTTTTTAGCCAATCTTACCCCATCTTTACAAGCCTCTATTTTCTCTTGATTTGTAGTAGGTTCAGAATTTTCTTGATCTGTCGCATTTACAATAGAAATCATACTAAAAAAAGAACAAACAAAATAAAAGGATAGAAGCCTTTTTAGAAAATAATTTTTCATATTTAATGTATCGGTCAAAGGTCTTGTTTTCTAAAGTATTTTTTTATTAATCTGTTTATTTAAGCTTTATTTGCCCTAATTTAGCACTCATAAAGCTAACAACATATTTTCAGTATAAATTAAGAATCTCTATTTTATTACAGGAAAATTTTATACTTCAATAGAAACTATAGAAAACATAGCTTTTGAAGTTTTTACTTTCTATATAAGATAAAATCACTTAAAATAAATGTATAGGAAAATAAAAGCCAAATGGGAGATATTTATTTTATAAAAGTTAATTAAAACCTATAAAAAATGAAAGATTTATTATTTCAATTAATTCAAAACAAAAAAATAAGACTGATTTTTTTTAGCCTGTTATTTCTGATTTATGTTTATTTTCTTGGAAAGCTTTACACAGAAAATGGATTTAATAGTTTTATTGCCTTTATCCCGCTAAGCTTAAAAACAACAGTTGCTTTAACAACGCTCATTTTACTTTTTTTTCACAGCTCCTTTATTATTTGGACTGCTTTTTTACTTCTGATTTTATCAATTAGTTTATCAGGCCTTCCTCTTTATTTTATGTTTTTTGGAATAATTGCTGGTCTTTTTCTTTTATTTTTTGCTTTTTCATTTTTATTTTTTAAAGGAGCTAAAAAACTCAACATGCTTCCTAAAATCTCGGAAACAGAAAAAATAGCCTTACATGTGGGAGAGCCTTGGATTGAAAAAGAGTTTTTTAAAGGTCTGCCTGATTTTAAAAATTTATTTAATCAAGCCCCTCCCCGTCTTTCTGAAAGGGAACAAATTTTTTTAAATGATCAAGTAGAAGATCTTTGCTCTTTATCTACAGAGTGGGATTTTTTAAAAAGAAAAAAACTTCTTCCCTCTGAAGAAGAGATTATAAAAAAAGAGAAATTTTTTGGCCTAAGCGTTCCTAAAAGTTACAAAGGCTTAGAATTTTCTCCTTTTGCTCATGCCAAAGTCATTGAAAAAATAGCTGGACACAATAATCCTCTTGCGATTATAACTATGGTTCCTAACTCCTTAGGACCAGCAAAACTTCTCCTCAAATACGGAACAAAAGAACAAAAAGATCAATACTTAAAGTCTTTAGCCTCTGCCGATTTATGGCCTTGTTTTGGCTTAACAGAAGTTCAAGCGGGAAGTGACGCCAGTTCTATCCAATCATCAGCTATTTTATTTAAACAAGATGGAGAATTAAAAATAAAAATAAATTTTGAAAAACGCTGGATCACTTTATCTTCTAAAGCCGATCTTATAGGGCTGGCAGTACAATTAAAAGATCCAGATAAGCTACTTTCAAAAAAAACAAACTTAGGCATTACATGTCTTTTAATCTCCAGTGACCTAAAAGGAATAGAAAGGGGGTTTCATCATGATCCCATGGGTCTTCCTATTTATAATGCCCCTATAAAAGGGAAGAATGTTATTGTCCCTGCTAAAACGGCTATTATTGGAGGCTTAAAACAAGCGGGACAGGGTTGGAAAATGCTCATGGAATCTTTATCGGCAGGGCGATCTATTTCTCTTCCCGCTTTATGCACTGCCAGTTCAAAAAAAGTCTCATGGCTCACAGTAACCCATGCTTTTGTAAGAAGACAGTTTGGCGTTCCTATTGGAAAATTTGAAGGCATTCAAGAAAAACTGGCAAAGATTACTGGTTTAACCCATCTAATAAGCCTCACTCACAATTTTACCTTAAGCGGTCTTAATCAAGGAGTAGTATCTCCCGTTATTTCCGCCCTCAATAAGTATCACTGTTCTGAGTTGGCTCAAAAAGTTGTAAAGCATGGCATGGATATTATGGCTGGAGCGGGTTTAAGTTTAGGTCCTAGAAATAAAATTGCTAACTTGCATGCCTCTATGCCTGTAGCTATCACAGTAGAAGGAGCCAATGTATTAAGCCGAACTCTTATCTCTTACGGACAAGGTTTAATAAAAACTCACCCTCAAGGCTATCCTATTATAGATTCTTTAGAAAAAAATAATTTAAATTCTTTTAACAAAAATCTTTGGATCTTTTTGTATGAAAGCCTGTGCCACTTTGTTAGAAGTATCTTATTTACTTTAACAAGAGCTTACACAGCTTGGCCTGTTTTTTTAAAAAGAGGAAGATATTTACAAAAACTCAAATGGAGTATCAGCCTATTTGCCTTTTTAAGCAACTTAAACTTAATGCTATTAGGAGGAAAGCTTAAAACAAAGGGACAAATAACTGGACGCTTTGCGGATTGGCTTTCTTTTCAGTATATGATCTGTGCTGTTATTTGGAGCGAGAGACATGAAAAAAATAACAAATTAGCTTATGATTGGTCCTTAGAGTACTGCTTTTCACAGATTCAAAAAACTGTTCTTGATATATTAAATAACTATCCTATAACTGTCGCTCGCTGGCTATTAAAACCCTTAACATGGATTTTAAAAATAAACTGTTTAGGAGAAAAACCTTCTGATAAATTAAATAAACAACTGGCAAACAAAATTTTAGAAGACAAAAAGTTTAAGGAAGATCTCTGCAAAAATATGTATTTTCCAAAGGGAGAAGAAGATCAATTTCAAAAACTAAATAAAGCTTATGATTTAAGCTTAAAAGAACAAACTATTTTAAATAAAATTTTTAACTCAGATAAATTGCATTCCCTTTATTTCATTGAAAATTTAAGATCTACCAAGAAAGATAAACTTCCAAAAGATCTTGGTAAAGCTCCAAAAAAACAAATCTCATTCAAAAAAATCAAAGATAACTTTGAGTTATTTGAAAAAGCTTTAAAATCAAGTATCATTTCTCAAGAAGATTTTGAAGTCCTTAAATCTGCTAAAAAAGCGCGAAATGAGGCCGTGCAGGTGGATTCCTTTAGTACAGAAGAATATTTTAAATAAATAGAAAATTATATTTTTCTGAGCTTATTCTTTTAGCATAATATTTAATGATATAATTGCAATTAAAAGTCGCTTTTTAAAAACTATTTGAAACCTCTTAATTTTTCACAAAAGTGAATATAAAAATTTATTAAATTTTTTACCTTTAGAGAATATATATTATATCTTAATTTGATTGTTTTTTTAATAAAATTAAATTTTTACCCTTTTTTAAAAAACCTATAGCTTTTAACTCTACCTTTGATAGAGCTCCTAAATAAGCTTTAGCTATTGGCAGTTGTTTTAGTAATGTTAATTTTCTCTCTAAAAGATCTGGTCTTTTAAGCCATGTTGTCATTAAAGAGCTGTAAAATTTCAATTTTTCTATCTCTTTGTGATT
>JAPORL010000193.1 GCA_026712605.1 Pseudobdellovibrionaceae bacterium
TAAGTGACAACATGAGTAAGAGATTCTTTTTGTCTTGGATCTTGCAAAGGAAGTAAAGGATGCTTGCTAAAAAAGTGAGACACACTAAGTAAAAACAAAGCAATAAAACCTAATAAAGCTCCTATTTCTATCCAACCAAATACAAGATGTTTAAAATCAAATTGAGGATAGACCATCCAATAAAGATCCACATACTGCATAACTAAAATAAGCAGGCTAGCAATAATTAAAGCACCTTCATCTCTTTTTACCCAACGAGGAAGTAAAAACAAAAAGGGAACAATAAATTTAAACAAAATTAAAGATATAGAAACCCACTTCCAAGCTCCTGTTGAGCGAGGCAAATAATAAATAGCCTCTTCTGGCAAGTTGGCATACCAAATAAGCATATATTGGCTAAAAGCTATATAAGCCCAAAAAATAACAAAACCAAATAAAAACTTTCCCAGATCATGCAGGTGATTTTCATTCATAAGTTTTTTATCTACAACTCCCGTCCTTCTTAAATAAATGATCACTAAAATTAAAACCGCTAAAAAAGACTGAAAAAGACCTGAAAAATTATAAACAGCAAAAATAGTAGAAAACCAATGAGGCTCTAAACTCATTAAAGTATCAAAGCAAAAAAAGGAAAAACTTAAAGTAAATAAAATTAAAAAAGCCACTGAGTAAGGAATGCTTTTATTAGTTAGCTCCGGATCTCCTGTTTTATCCTGATCTAAAGAAAGCGTATTTAATTTTTTAGAAAATAAAATCCATATTGCAAAAAAGACAATCAAACGAATGAGAAAAAAAGTCCAATTCAAATACCCTGCTTTATGTTGTAAAAGATAATCACCAGCTACGATATCCTTATTAAACCAAGAATAAAGATAATCTCCTGAAAATAACAAAGCTAAAGCAAATAAAAATCCAAAAGGAAGATAAGCAGAAAAACCCTCCATCAAACGACGAATATTGACACTCCAACCGGCTTTAGTCACATGCTGAATGCTGGTAAAAAACACTCCACCTAAACTGATAAATAAAACAAACAAACTTGAAGTTAAAAAAGCATGCCAAGTCCTTTTAGAATCCATTAAAAAACCAACAAAAAGTGAAATTAAACCAATAAAAATAAATATAGAAAAAACAGTTTTTAATTTATCTGGGATTTTAAAATTAACTGATGGGTGTTGCATAAATAATCCTATTTGTTACTCTCACTTGCTTTTTGTAAAAAACGAATATAATGGACAACTGACCATATACTTTCTGATCCTCTATATTTTTCAAAAGAGTCTTTTGCATAATGAGACATAACAACCTGCTCATTGGTCTCCAATTGAATGTTATAAGCCCCCATTAAACCTTGTCCCTCATAAATAATATGATAAAGACGTCCCTCTTCATAAGCTTTAGCTTTATCTGTTAAAAGGCTAGCTGGTTTAATCACCATTTTAGGAGCTACAGTAGCGCCTTCCCCTGCGTCCCCTTTTGATCCATGACAATAAATACAATATCGCTCATAGTGAGCCTTTCCTGTCATTATAATATCTGCTGATTGTGGCAATGGATTTTTTAATTCTCTGCCCGCTTTTAAAGGATCTTTTGTATAGGGATAGTAGCGTCTGTTTCTGGCTATTGCGCCTTCAGGGCTTTCTTTCATAAGAAGAGCACCCTCATCTGTTCCCTCTTGAGCCTTCACATTTTTTTGCTTAGCCATATCTGTTGACCACTCTGAGTCTGTTTGGTTTTTTCCTCCTGAACAAGCACAAGACTCTAAAAATAGTATAAACAAAATTAAATAAAATATTTTCATAAAAACTCTTTTAAAATTCTGTTTCCTTTATCTCTGGCGCTTTTAAATCTTTAAAGATAGTTTTTACTTTATCTTTAGGACATTCACTTTCTGCAACAAACATAGCAAATTTATGACAAGTTAAATCTTTATCAATCACTGGAGGATTTCTATGAGGCATTCCACAAGCATACATTAAAGCTCCAATGGATCCAAAAGCAGAAAATAAAATTGTCAATTCAAAAATAATAGGAATAAAAGCCGCTAAAGACCAATGAGGTTTTCCTCCTACAATAATTGGCCAATTCACTGCCGAAGCCCACCAGGTGAACCACAATCCAAATAAACAACCGCTAATTCCACAAACAAGAGTAAACCAAGGTATCCATGAGCGAGGCGTTTTTGAAGCCTCTTCTAAACCATGCACAGGATAAGGTGTAATTGTAATAGGTTTTATTTCTCCTTTTTCATAAACTTTTGAAACGGCCTTTAAAAAATCAGTTTCATCCTTCCACAAAGCCGCTACACCTAATTGCGCTTTATAGCCAGATGATTTTTTTCTTTTTAAAAATTGAAGTATTTTTAATTTCAATGCGACTCCTTATGTCCAACATGTAAAACCGGCTTCACTTCAGAAATGGAAATAGCCGGCAAAGCCCGAATGTATAATAAAAATAAAGTTAAAAACATACCAAAACTTCCTATTAGAGATCCAAAATCAAAAAAGGTCATTTTGAACAAACCCCAATTGGCTGGTAAAAAATCTCTATGTAAAGAGGTAACAATAATCACATATCTTTCAAACCACATACCTATATTTACAAAAATAGAAATTACAAACATAGTTTTAATATGACGGCGAATCTTTTTAAACCAAAAAAGCTGAGGTATAAGCACATTGCAAGTTATCATAATCCAATATGACCACCAATAAGGACCAAAAGCTCTATTCAAAAAAGCATATTGCTCATAAGCAGAACCCGAATACCAAGCCATAAAAAATTCACAAGCATAAGCATAACCAACCATCATACCAGTAACCATGATAATTTTATTCATGTTTTCCATATGATTAAGCGTGATGTAATCTTTAAATTTAGGAACAAAAGCTCTTACTAAACACATTAAAGTAACCACCATTCCAAAACCAGAAAAAATAGCTCCTGCTACAAAATAAGGAGGAAAAATAGTGGTGTGCCAACCCGGTAAACCAGCAACAGCAAAGTCAAAAGAAACAATACTATGAACAGACAACACCAAAGGAGTGGAAAGAGCGGCGAGTAAAAGATAAGTCATTTCATAATGACTCCAGTTTCGTCCTGTCCCACGCCAACCTAAAGAAAGAGAACCATAAAAAAAGCGTCTTAATTTTGATTTAGCGCGATCCCTTAAAGCCGCTAAATCAGGAAGCATTCCTATATACCAAAAAGCTATAGAGACTAGAGCATAAGTTGAAATAGCAAAGACATCCCAAGTAAGAGGTGATCTAAAATTGATCCACAAAGGACCTCTCTGGTTAGGATAAGGAAAAAACCAAAAAAATAACCAAGGACGCCCCAGATGAATGACAGGAAATAATCCCGCTGTTAAAACAGCAAACACAGTCATAGCCTCTGCTGTTCTTGCAATAGAAGTTCTCCACTTTTGACGAAATAAAAATAAAATAGCTGAAATCAAAGTCCCTGCATGCCCGATACCAATCCAAAAAACAAAAGTGATAATATCTGTTCCCCAAGCCACAGGATGATTAACACCCATAAGTCCCATACCAATCATTATAATCGCGACCACAACAGCTATATAAAATATAAAAAGAGTATTAGCTGAAATTAAAGCTCCAAAATATTTTATGCCCGGTCTGGTTTCAACCAAACCGGCAATATCATCAGTAACTTGCTTTAAACTTTTTTTTCCTAAAACTAAGGGACTTCGTTTAATCATAATGTCTTATCTCTTTTCTTTAATGATGAGCCTTTTCTTTTTTATAATGAGCTTTACTTTTTTCGCTCGCTTTTTTATTCCTGATTTTTGTCCTATACTTAACAGCAGGCTTTGTATTCAGCATAGGATCCAATAAAGCATAACTATTTTTTGCATTAAAAAGTTTATTCACTTTAGAGTTAGAATCATTTAAGTCACCAAAAGTAATGGCCTCTGCTGGACAAGCCAATTGGCAAGCTGTTTTCACATCACCATCTTTTAGCTCTCTGTTTTCTTTTTTGGCTCTAGCTTTTCCTTCTTGGATTTTTTGCATACAAAAAGTGCATTTCTCCATAACTCCTCTGCCTCTAACCGTTACATCTGGATTCAAAACCAAATTTAAAGGCTCTTTTATTTTTGTATAATCAAACCAATTAAAGCGACGAACTTTATAAGGACAGTTGTTAGAGCAATAACGAGTTCCTACACAGCGATTGTAAATCATGTCATTTGTTCCTTCATCACTATGAACAGTCGCTAAAACGGGACAGACTGTTTCACAAGGTGCATTATCACAGTGCATGCAAACAATAGGCTGATGAACAGCCTCTGGCTGAGAGGGATCGCCTTTGTAATAACGATCTACCCTAATCCAGTGCATTTCTCTTCCTTGTAAAACATATTTTTTTCCTACTGTGGGAATATTGTTTTCTGACTGACAGGCAATCATACAAGTTCCACAGCCATTACAGCTATTCAGATCAATAGACATTCCCCACTTATGCCCTTTGTATTTATGTTTAGACCACATACTTGGAACTTTATGATGATGAGGTAAACCAGAAGAAGGATCACTTTTAAATTCTTCTAAGGTCGTTTCCAAAATTATTTCCCGCCCCTCCATAGAATGATGCCCTTGCACATTTGCTAAAGGAATAAACTGATTTGTTTTTTTAATTGAAACTGAAATGTTTGTAAAATTACTATTCTGGGCTAGAGGATAAGCATTGACGCCTTTATTATTTCCCACCACTCCAGCTTTTTCCCGACCATAGCCAACAGCCAAAGCTAAGGTATGATCTTCTTGTCCCGGTTGAATATGAACAGGAGCTTTTAATTTTTGATCTCCGACTTTTATTAAAAGCACTTCACCTTCTTTTAGTGTTTCCTGCATTGCCGTTTGAGGCGAAACACACAGATAATTTTCCCAGCAGATTTTAGTCACAGGATCTGGAAATTCCATTAACCAAGCTACATTAGATAAGTCCCCTTGTTTTAAAGCAGAGCTTTCATAAAGTTGAAGAAAATATTTCTGTTTTATAGCTGGCTGATACTTTTTAATATTTTTAAGAGCCTCTAATCTAAAAAAACGAGTGGTAGAAATTTTTAATTTATTAGAGCTTTGAACTCCTTTTTTTAAAAAAGCATTCCAAGAAAGAGCTTTGCTTTTTTGCCAATTTTGTTTGATATATTCATAGAAATTATTTGATAAAAGCCTTTTTGAACCACTGAGCTTAATCCAAGAGATCAAACTATCTTCAAAAGCTCTTGTCTTATAAAGAGGACGGATAGCCGGCTGTTGAATTGTAAAAGTATCTTTTTTGAACTCCCAGTCAGACCATTTTTCCAAAGGATGAGAATCTGGTGCAATATAGTCAGCATAAAAGCCCGTCTCATCAATTCTATCTCCTGTATAAACTACAAGTTCTGCTTTTTTTAAAGCGGATAAAAACTTCTCTTTTTCAGGATAAGCATAAACAGGATTCACTCCGTGAATAAGCAATCTTTTTACTTTTCCTCTATCTAAATCTGATATCAATTTTTCCATTTGAGAGTAAGATCCATATTCATAAGGATAGTGTTGAGAGTAGTTGACAGTCTTACCATCATTTCCAAGAGCTGAATTTAAAAAATTCACTAAAATATGAGTTTGCTCTGAATGCTCGCCTTTTAAACCGCCAAATAAAATAAGAGCTTTTCCTTTATTTTGAATTAAAAGCCTTGCCCATTCTTTCCATTTTTTAGAAGGAATATTTAAATTAGAAAAAGCAGTCTCATAACTTTTCACTAATCGTCTTAAATAGCTAGGAGCTAAAAAAGCATTTTGTTTTATCAGCTCAGCAGTTAAAGCCATAAGAGCTGTTAAGTTATCTTGGTTTTGAATTCGGTATCTTTCATCGGCATTAGAGCCTGTTAAAGACATTAAAGATTCCAAAACCACCAAACGACTCATTGGATTAGCAGGGTTTCGGGTTTTTGCAAATTGCCTTTGAAATTCAGTGGAGGATAAGTAAGTTCCTAAAAAATCACAATTCAAAGAGAATAAGAATTGAGCTTTTGAAATGTTATAGGAAGGCGCTATAGCTTTTCCATAAGATTTTTTTTGAGCTGAAAGCAAATCCTCCATGCTAACTGGCTCCCAAATATAATGATTGGCTTTAAAATGAGATTGAAAAAGTTTAAAAAGTTTTTGTGTAGAAGGAGAAGGGATACGATTTGTAAGAAGAGCTGTCCCTCCTTTTTTTAATTCTTCTACCACTGCTTTATCTAAGTCTTCAAAAGAAACACGAATGCTTTGATTGTTGGTTTTTTCATCATTAAACAAATTTTGTATAGGATTTTTTAATCTTTCAGGATCATACAAACTTAAAATATAAGCACTGGCTCTAGGTGATAAGCCCTGACCGTTTAACAGTTCAGCCGATTCATTTCCCTCAATTTTTATAGGCCGTCCCTCTCTTGCTTTAATCAAAGTAGAAAAGCCCTCTCGTCCGTCATAATAAGAGGAGGCATAGTAGTTCGCTTCACCAGGGATAATATCCGCAGGGCGATTGACATAAGGGACCAGCTTTTCAGTGGGACGCCTCATACAGCTTGTGCTGGCTAAAGCCAAACCCGCTCCCATAATTTGCAAAAATTCACGGCGAGAGGAGCTCATCTCTTCTTGAGTCGGTAAAAAAGACATAAATTCCTTTTTTATAGCCTCTTTAAAATTTGGACTATTTTTATAATCTTCTAAACTCAACCAATATTTTTTTTCTTTCATAGTTTCTTTTTTATTTCATTCCACATAGCCTATAAATTAAAAAACTCAATAGTGACAAGTGGAGCAGTTAATAGGGGCTTGACTATGCCCTTCTTTTTTTAAATCCTTCAATAGCTTTTTGTCATCTGGAGACTGGCGATGACAGTTCACACACCATCCCATAGACAAATTTTTATATTGACTAACAACTTCCATATTTTCAACAGGACCATGGCAAGTAGCACAGTCTTTTCCAGCTTTAATATGATGAAAGTGTGAAAATTTAACATGATCGGGAAGCAAATGAACTTTTTGCCAAGCAATAGGCTTGTTTTCGTTATAGGCCTCTGTAATTTTTTTAATCCATGGACTATCAGTTTTAACAAGGCGATGACAGTTCATGCACACATTTAAACTGGGTAATGAAGAGTGTCTGCTAACATCTACACCCGCATGGCAATAACGACAGTCTATTTTATATTGTCCCGAATGCAGTTTATGAGAGAAAGGAATAGGCTGATCGGGCTCATAACCATCATTGTAAAATAGACTGATTTTATTGTTGCTTAAAAGGTAAAAAAATATAGAAATAACCGAAAAAGAACCTATAATAAAAATAGCCCCTGTTAATTTTTTCTTTAAGATTTTTCCTTTAAAATTCAAAACTGTTACCTCAGAATTGTAAAATATATCAGCGTTAAACTTGCTTTTACATACACTCTATTTTATTTAAAGCTGAATTTTATATGCAATAGCTCTAAAATCTATAAAAAATCAAACAAAATCATGCAATTACCACTTTAACTACTGGATAGATAGCTAAATGGCAAATAAAAATTTAAAAAAAAGACTTTGTGTCAGTAGAAATAGAAAGCTTGTTGTATATGGGCTTGAAACTCCACTCAAACTTAAACTTAATGAAAAGAAAAGGCTATATATCAGCTTTGTAAGAAGCTTTTATTTTTTTGATATTCTCTTCAAAAAGTTGGAAGTTCTTTTAATCGTAAGATAAACCCCTTTTCACATTCATTTTATAAGCTCTTATAGCAGGAAAAACAGAAGATAATACGATTACAAATAAGCTGATTAAAAAAATTTGCAGAATATCAGAAAAACTCCATGCCCATGCAATTTCATTAATCTGGTAAGATTGAGCAGGGATAAAATCCCATTGGCTTTGTAAAAAAATCAATAGTGCAAAAACTAATAGACCTAAAATAAGACCAAAAAAAGAGCCAAAAATACCTAGAATAAAACCATTCAATAAAAACAAATTCCTAACAGCTGTTTTTTTTAATCCCATAGCTTTTAAAATATTAATTTCTTTAGCTCGTTTAAAAACTTGTATAAATAAAGCGCTAGAGACATTAAATCCAGCTGAAATAATTAAAATAAACAAAACTAAAAAAATAATTTTTTTATCTGACTCAATAATTTCAAAAAAAGCTTTATCAACATCTCTCCAAGATTGGACAGAATAGTAAGGGGGCAGTATTTGCGATAACTCTTTTTTTAAAACATCAACTTTCTTTTTATCCTTAAGCCATAAACTCATTCCAGAGACTTTATCAAAGCCTAAAAATTTGCTGGATGATAAGGGCATAACAGCAAAAAAAGAGTTAAACTCATAACGACCAAAATCAATGATTCCAGCTACTTTAAATTGAGCTTGCTTTCTGAGAAAATTTTCAGCTTGAGAAATAACAATAGATGCCTTTGAGCCTGAGGACAACCTCAACTCTTTAGCTAATTCAGATCCTAAAATAATAGAAGGAGAAGAAAAATCTAAATTTCCCTCTAACATTCGGTTTTTAAAAAAAGAAAAAAGCTTTAGTTTCTCATCCTCAATAGCTTCAAAAAAAACACCTTTAAAAAGTTGATCTTTAATAAGTAAAGCCTCAAAAAATAAAAAGAAAACTTTTTGCTCAAAAAAATCTTCGTAGTCTTCTGTTAATTCTAATAAATCTTCTTTTAAGACATCAGCTTCCGATTGAATACGGAGATGACCTTGCTTATCAACTATTGTTTTTTCTAAACCAGAAGAAAAGCCGTTAACAACCAAAACAGCAACTGTAAGAGAGGCTACAGCCAAAATCAAACCAAAGAGACTAAACAAAGAGCTAAATTGAAAAACTGTTTTTGCAGAAAATAAGACTCTTTTAAGCCATAAAATATAAAAAGACATTTATTTCCTTTATATAGTGAAGCTACTTAGCTTTTCAAGTGCCGATACTAGACCAAGCTAATTTATAACCTAAGTAGCTTCACTATATCATTTTTAATCACTATAAATGTTAAATTTTTTTACTTCAATAACAAGCCTTTTTTATTTGAAATTTTTTGACCTAACAAGCTTTTAGGATAAGCTCTTTTTTAAAACCGCTGATATAAATAAATCAATGTCTCCATCTAAAACCTCTTTGGGAACAGGATGCTCTTCATTAGTTCTATGATCTTTCACCATTTGATAAGGGTGTAAAATATAAGAGCGAATTTGACTCCCCCATTCATTGGATTTTTTTGAAGATTCTCGTTGTTCCTTTTCTTGATCTTGTTTTTCCAGTTCTTTTTTATAAAGAGCTGATTTTAACATTTTCATGGCTCTATCCTTGTTGGCATGCTGACTGCGTTGATTTTGACACTGAACAACTAAACCTGTTGGGACATGTGTAATACGAACCGCTGAGTCGGTAGTATTCACATGCTGACCTCCAGCTCCACTTGAGCGATAAGTGTCTATTTTTAGATCTTCTGTTTTAATATGAATTTCAACACTTTGATCCACTTCAGGCCATGCAAACACAGAAGCAAAGCTAGTATGTCTTCTCGCATTGGAGTCAAAAGGGGAAATACGAACCAAACGATGAACTCCTGATTCGGCTTTTAACAAACCATAACTATACTCTCCTTTAATTAAAAAAGAGACAGATTTAATACCTGCAGAGTCCCCTTCACTCAAGGATAAAAGCTCTGTTTTAAAGCCTTGTTTATCTGCCCAACGAAGATACATTCTATATAAAATTTGCGCCCAATCCGTAGCCTCTGTCCCTCCCGCTCCCGCATGAATAGATAAATAAGAGTTATTTTTATCACTTTCTTTATTGAGAAAACTTTGTGTTTCTTTTTGTTCAAGTGACTGTGTGAGTTTTTTTATATCCTGTTTGAGCTGTTTAAAGCTTTCTTCATCTTTTTCTTCAGAAAGCATTTCCAATAAAACAAAGTTATCTTCTAAATTTTGATCAAATTGTTTCCAATCTTCTAAGATTTTTTCAATATAAGATTTTTCCTGATTAAGAGTTTGTGTTTTTTTTAAATCCTGCCAAACTTCTGGTTTTTCTATTTCTTTGTTTATTTCTTGAAGTCTTTTCTGCTGTTTATCCAGATCAAAGACACCTCCTAAGCTCTTTGGCTTTTTTACTAAGCTCGCTTAAATTTTCTTTCAATTCTGTAAGATCTGCTGTTACAAACATGTTTTCTCCTTCTTTTACCAATTTAATAATACTGATAATTTTATTTATGTAAAATCAAAAAACAAGAAATTATTTAAATAACTTTCCAAACCCAGCATAATCTTCCCTAAAAGCTATAAAGATATTCAAAACTTCATAAAGGTATTTTATATGACGATTTATAAATTAACAGAAAGACTATTGCCATTGAGAAAAAATTTCATCTTGAATTTGATACATTTTTCTAGCTAAAGAG
>JAPORL010000216.1 GCA_026712605.1 Pseudobdellovibrionaceae bacterium
CAGCTATAATAATTATTTTCCAAGTCCAACTGATAAAAGTAGAAATTCTTTCTTTAACAACTTCTTCTACCTCTTTTTCAGATTGATACTCACTCTTAACAGCTGTTTTTTTATGAGGATCTTTAGCCGGTTTAATGATCTCTACTTCAGCTATACTAGCAGATTCTTTTTCTATCGGACTTAGAGTTTGTTTGCTTGCCTCTGTTAGAGTTTTATCAACTGTCATATCATTAGATTTTTTAGAAATTTGGGAAATATTTGTGCTAACAGAAGACAAAAAATTTACTAAGCGAGTTTTTATACTCATAGATATAACAATTTTTTTGAATTCAGCATGATCTTGCAAATAAAACCATATTGTATAAGGCTCAGCCACTTCATCAAAAACTGATATTTTTCCTTTTTTTATCAATTCTATAACTTCATCTTTAAAAAAAGGGCCTAAAATATGTCCTGAAGAGCGAATTAAAAATCTTTTATCTTTTTTAGACATAGGCTTTTATGCTTCAATTATAATAAAATTTCTATTGATTTGTCCAACATTGTCCAGTTTTAATGTTTAAAATGTCTTTGATTTGTTAAAATCATAGTTAAATTCAATTCTGAACTTTTTTCAAGAATCTCTCTGTCTTTAATTGATCCTCCGGGTTGTATAATCCAGCGAACTCCTCCCTTATAAGCCAATTCTATGGAATCAGGAAAAGGGAAGAAGGCATCACTAGCTAAAATCAGATCTTTTTTATGATGAGAATGAAATTTATCTTTTCTCATTAAAGCCAAACGAACAGAATCCACTCGATTGACTTGTCCCATCCCTAAGCCTAGAGATTGTCTATTTTTGATAACAGCTATAGCATTGCTTTTTAAATGAGAACAAAGCTTCCATGAGAAAAGTAAGTCCTTTTTGATTGTATTTGAGGGAGGAGGACCAATAATTTGCCAATTCTTAGACCAAATATGACTGACTTTATCTTTACTTTGAAGTAGAAAGCCTCCCATAACTTCTTTAAGAGAGGAAGAATTTGAGCTTGAACAAAGCATTTCAGGCCATTCTAAGATTCTAAGATTTTTTTTATCTTTTAAAATATCCAATCCTGCTTTTGAAAACTGAGGCGCAATCAGACCTTCTAAAAAAATATCTTTTAGCTGTTTTGCGCAGTCAATATCAAGCTTTTGGTTAAAAGCTAAAACAGCTCCAAAGACGCTAACAGAATCAGCTGATAGAGTTTTTTTAAGGCTATTTGAAATTTTATCTCCCAGAGCTATTCCACAAGGATTATTATGTTTAACAGCAACAACGCAAGGCTCTTTAAAGTCTTTTACAGCTTGAAGAGCTGTTTCAAAATCTAAAATATTATTATAGGAAAGCTCTTTGCCTTGAATAATTTTTACAGAGTGCAAACCTGTGTCTCTTGTTTTAAACCAATCTGCTTTTTGATGAGGATTTTCTCCATAGCGTAATTTTTTAAAAAATCTTCCTTTTAGTTTAAATTCTTTCAGCTTTGAATTTTTATCTTTATTTAAGTTATTAGCTATCACAGAGTCATATTCAGAAAGTTTTTGGAAAACCTTTACTGCTAACTGTTTTCTTATTTGTATATCTGTTCCTTTTTGAACTTTTAAATAATCTTTGGGATCACAAACTGTAGTAACTTGTGAATAGTTTTTTGCTCCTGCCCTCAAGAGACTGGGACCTCCCACATCAATCCATTCCACTTTTTCTTTATCTGTAAGTTCAATAGCTTTTGTTTCAAAAGGGTAAAGATTTACAACTAAAAGATCAAAAGCTTGTATTTTATAGTTTTCTAGAACATCTTGATCTTTTTTAACTTCCTTTCTAGCTAAAAGAGGCATGAAAATAAAAGGATGAAGAGTTTTAACCCGTCCTGAAAGAACTTCAGGAAAAGAAGTTAAATTTTGAACTTCTTGAACTTTAAAATTTTTAGATTTTAAAAATTGAGCTGTTCCTCCTGTAGAAACCAGTTCAAGCCCCTTTTTAACTAAAGGCTTTAAAAATTCTTCCAAACCTGTTTTGTCTGATACACTAATTAAAGCTTTTTTATACATAGTTTTGTTAAATATTTAAAATCTTTTTTATTTTTATAAATTTTTTTTATTTTTTTAATCTGTAATGCAATATATCAATTTTTTGTGAAAAGCTTATAAGATATAAAGCTCAAAAACTCAGACATGCGTTTTGCCACAAAGCGACCTATGGTCGCTATGTGTTCAAATCCGAACTCGTTTTGAACTTTATATCTTATTAAGCTTTTAATCAAGAAACTTAAATAGGAACAAATAAACTCTAAAATTTAAGACATGCGGTTTGCCACAAAGCAACCTTCAGTCGCTATTGTATCAAATCCGAACTCCTTTTTAGTTCTGTATTTTACAAGCTTTTCACACAAAGCTCAAAATAAATAAAGATATCAAAATCCCTTCTATTCAATCTTAATTTTTTGTTTTATAATATACTATTATGTTCAACTATAAAGATCAATTTGTATTAAATGTAGCTAGTGGAGATGGAGGAGACGGAGCTGTTAGTTTTTATAGAACTAAAAAAAATCCAAGAGGAGGTCCTGATGGAGGAGATGGAGCTAAGGGAGGCTCTATTATTTTTACTTCTTCTAATGAATTAAGCGGATTTGAGCATTTTAAAAATATTAAAAAATATAAAGCAGGCTCTGGAGGTAAAGGAGCTAAACAGCTTAAATCAGGAAAAACAGGCAAAAATATTATAATAAAACTGCCTTTAGGAACATTAGTTAGGAATAGTCAAGGAGAAATTCTTAAAGATTTTGCTGTTGAAAAAGAAGAGTTGTTTTTAGAAGGAGGCACTGGGGGCCGAGGCAATGCTTTTTTTAAAAGCAGTTTAAATCAAGCTCCTAGAAAATTTCAAAAAGGAAAAAAAGGAAAAAGCCAAAAAATTATTTTAGAGTTAAAACCTTTAGTAGATGTAGCTATTATTGGTAAAGTCAATACAGGAAAATCCTCGTTTTTTAATTTAGTTACAAAAGCTCAATCCAAAGTCGCTGTTTATCCCTATACCACTTTAGTTCCGCATATAGGTCAGTTAAAATCTATGTCTCATCAGTATTTTTTAATGGATATTCCCGGTTTAGAGAAAGGAGCTAGTAAAAATATTTTCAAAGGTCTTTCTTTTTTAAGAAGTATTCAAAGGTCTAAAATTTTATTGCATTTTATAGATGCCCTTAGCAACACGCCCTTAGAAGATTTGTTAGAAATCTATGAAGAGCTAAAAGCTTTTGATAAAAAATATTCAGAATTTTATTTTCAAAAATTACAGAAAAAAACCTGTTTTTATGTTTTAACAAAAATAGATGAGCTATCTTCAAAAAAAAATTTAGATGATATTTTACAAAAAATTAAAATAAAAAAGAATCAAAAAATTTTTACTCTTTCAAATAAAACAAAAAAAGGACTAAAGAAGCTTTTATCTCATGTTGAGAATCTTTGTGTTTCTTAAAAATTTAAAACTATGTTTTTACCATAAAACGAGCTTTCAGTCGCAACATCTCCAAAGTTAAGCTTATTTTAGCCTGTATTTATAGCTTTTAGAAAAGATAAACTAAACTAAATATATGTAGAATTTAAGCAGATAATCTTGAACTTATAGTATAAGTTTGCTATAAATAGAAGCAGGTTGATAGAGTTTATAATTAAAAAATCTAGAACGATCAAATTGTTATATTATACTCAATTTGTGATCTGCCCATTTAATATTTCCTTAAAGTCTAGTATATTTAAAAAATTTTTATTCGGATTGAAAAAATTAAAATAAGGAATATAAATAAAGATATAAAAACTAAATTGAAAAAAGTAAATTTAAAAAAACAATTAAAAACAGCTGTTATGGGAGGCAGTTTTGATCCTTTCCATTTGGCTCATCTGAATAGTTTATTGACAGTAAAAGAAAAATTTGAATTAGATCAAATTTTTTTAATTCCCGCTTTTAAGACTCCTTTAAAAAATGAGAAAAAAGAAATCAATCCCTTTCATCGTTTAGAAATGCTAAAACGAATTGCTGAAAACTACACTTTTATAATTATAGACGATCAAGAGATTAACCGAAAGGGAGTAAGCTATACCTATAAAACAATAAACGAATTGACTAAAAAAAGAAAAATAGAAGAGCTTTTTTTTATTATGGGATTAGATCAGTTTTATATTTTAGATCAATGGAAAAACTATAAAACTTTATTACAAAAAACAAATTTAATTATAACCAGCCGACCGGGCAATCATTTTCCTAAAAAATTATCTGATTTTCCTTTTGGTTTAAGAGAATTTATCAAAAAAAGAAAAATAGATCATATCAAACTTAAAGTTACAAAAGATACCTCTAAAAATAAAACTCAAGAGGGAAAAAGTATTTATTTTTGTGAATTAAAGGATATGGATATCTCTTCTTCTGATATAAAAAAGAGACTATTTGAAAAAAAAGAATTTTCTCATTTATTGCCACAAGAAGTTGATACCTATATCAAACAAAACAAACTTTACACCAATGAGGCTAAAGCCCCTGATCACACTCAATCTCTCATTAATTTGTCTATTCAGGAATTAAAAAAGAAAAAAGCTTATGATATAAAATTATATGATCTAAGAAAGAAGCCCTTGCCCTTTTCCTTTGCTGTCATTGCTATCGCTTCTAATACTAGACAGACTGTAGCTATAGCTAATCATTTAAAAAGAACAATAAAAAACAAGTTTGATATAAAGCCTTGGGGCGAAGAAGGAAAAGATTCAGCTAAATGGATTGTCTTAGATTTTGGAGATATAGTTTTTCATATTTTTTATGATTATACAAGAAAGTTCTACAAATTAGAAGAGCTATGGGAAGATAGCTTGATAAATTCTAATTATCCAGCTATCCAAAGAAAATCAAGTTAGTAATAATTTATTTTTTTATTAAAGCTTTTTTAGAGTTTTTCAAAAAAATTCTAAACTTTTTAATATTTGACTTTCTAAAGTTTAGTTTTTTCTTATCAGTATTTGATAGTCAATCATCAAATACCCGTGAGCATTTGATGATTGACCATCAAACACTCATGTGGTAAATATATAATATGAAAGGATTTCATAAAAGGTATTTAATGCGTCCTATAAAAACTTTTTTACGAGATAAGATGGTTTTTTTAGCTGGTCCAAGGCAGGTTGGAAAAACAAGCTTATGTCTTCATTTTTTAAAACCTCCTTCTACAGAAAACCCAGCTTATTTAAATTGGGACGATTTGTTGGCTCGGGATAAAATAAAAAAAGCAGAAGTTCCTGTAAATAAAAAAATTTTGTGTTTTGATGAAATTCATAAGTTTAAAAACTGGCGATCTCTTATTAAAGGTTTGTATGATACTAAAAAATATAAACATCAGTTTTTAGTCACAGGCTCTGCTCGCTTAGATTATTATAGAAGGGGAGGAGATTCTCTTTTAGGTCGTTATAGGTATTTAAGACTTCATCCTTTAACATTAGGAGAGCTTTCTTCTTCAAGTCAAAGTAGTGTGAAAACACTATTAAAGTTTGGAGGTTTTCCTGAGCCTTTTTTTAAAGGGACAGCCAAAAATCTTCGTTTGTGGCATAAAGAGAGAGTTTATAGAATAATTCATGATGACTTAAGAGATTTAGATCAGGTTAAAGAGTTAAGCTCTATGGAGCTTTTAGCAGATGCTCTCCCTTTTCGTGTGGGAGCTCCCTTGTCAATAAAAAACTTAGCAGATGATCTATTAACTAATCATAGCACCATTCGTCGTTGGGTGCAGATTTTAGATAATATTTATTATTCTTACCGTATTTCACCTTACGGAGCTCCTAAAATACGAGCTGTTAAAAAAGAGCAAAAACTTTATCTTTGGGATTGGAGCTCTATTGAAGATTCTTCATTTAGATTTGAGAATATGGTAGCCAGCCATCTTTTAAAATATTGTCATTTTCTAGAAGATACACAAGGTTTTAATATGGAATTAAGGTTTTTAAGAGATACGGATAAAAGAGAAGTAGATTTTGTGGTTCTAAAAAATAAAAAAGCTTTATTTGCAGTAGAGTGTAAAACGGGTGAAAAACAAATTTCTCCTCATATAAACTATTTTAAAGCCAGAACAAATATACCCAAATTTTATCAAGTGCATTTAGGCTCAAAACATGTAGAGCTAGATAAAAAAACAGTGATAATCCCTTTTAGAAGCTTCTGCTCTCAAAAAAAACTCATATAAACTAAAAATCATATAATTTTTTTTATTTTTGATCTAAAGCCTTAATTTGCAAAATGGATCGAAATTATGGGAGTTTAATTTTTAATATTTTTTATGACTACACAAGAAGGTTCTACAAATTAGAAGAACTATGGGAAGATAGCTTAATAAATTCTAATTATCCAACTATCCAAAGAAAATCAAGTTAGTAAAAGTATTCAAAGGCAAAGAGGGGGCTCATTACAGCATTTTGGAACTGTTCTTTTCTTACAGCCTATAGCCTCTTTATATGTTTTGAATTCATCTTTATGAGTTTTTTCATAATCATAATGCTTATAGTCTGGTGGACAACTTTTTAAATAAACCCATCCTTCTTTAATATTATATCTGTAATATTGCCAACCTTTATCAGTTTTTTCAGGAGGGTTTTGTTTTCCAAATAGACAACTTTTTGTTTTATGATTAACTATTATTTTATTTCCAACTTCAAGCTCTGGCTTTTCAGTTGATATAATAGTTTCAATTTTAAGAGCTTCTCTAGAGATAGATTTTATTTTATATAATTCTTTTTGTAAGTCTTTATAAGATGTTGGACAGCTAGCTTTTTCAATCCATCCTTTATTTAAGATAGGATCACAAGAACTGCATGCGCCTACCTCATAAAATACGACACACTGTTTTGTTTCTTTATTTACTGCAAACCTATCAGGCCCTCTTGTGCTAAAAACAGCTATAGGAAAAGCTAGTATAAAAATAATACTTTTTTGAATATTAAAAAGCATGTTAATATTATACTACTTAAATTTCAATTTTAAAAATTTTTTATAGAAAACCTTCACTATAGTTAAAATAAGCCTGTAAAATTTTTAAAATAGGCTCTTCAATATTAGAGATCATTTGAGAAAAGCTTAACTCTGAATAATTAGGATCTATCCCACAAGCAGGATTAGATATTAAAGAAAAACCAGCTAACTTAGCTCCTGCTTGCTTTAAAGCAATGGCTTCTAAAACTGTTGACATGCCAACGGCATCAAATAAAGCTTTTGAACTTCTATTAAGCCATTCAATTTGAGCTGGGCTTTCTAGTTCTGGTCCACAAAGCCCTACATAAACTCCAGGGCTTACTCTTACTTTTAATTTTAAAAGCTCTTTGCTGATTTTTTCTCTTGTTTCTAAATCATAAATGCGAGACATATCGGGAAAGCGATGTCCGAGTTTTTTACCTTCTGGAGTTGTTTTTTCTTTTCCTATAAGAGGGCTAGTTCCTGTAAAATTCACATGATCACTTAAGGCTATCACTGTTCCCACTGTATGCTCTTTTTTTAAGCCACCTGATATATTGCTTAAAACAAAATGCTTAGTGCCTGCTAATAAAATTTGTATAACAGGCTCTACAACAGTTTGAGCAGAATGCCCTTCATAAAGGTGAAGACGCCCACATTGAAAGCTAATACATTTATTGGATTTTTTATGAACAAAAAAACGATAGAGTCCAGCATGGGATTTTACTGTAGGGGAGGGCAGTTGAGGGACATCAGAAAAAGAGCAAATCTGCCGTTCCTCCCAATTATTGAAACTATCTAGTTTTTTAATTTTATCTAAAGAAGAGCTAAAGCCTGAACCTAATACAAAGTGACAAAGAGGTGGGGATATATTTATCTTTTTATAATAGTTTTCAAAAAAAGACATGCTGTGTTTTTTACCCAGCTTTTTAAATTTTGTCAAAAATATTTGTGTTTAAATTTACATTAATTTTCTATACTAATTTAAGTGACTTATAATCCTTTTAAAGGCTATAAAAACAGGCTCTAAGTTTGTATTTGACTAAATAGCAACTAAAAGTTACTATTTAGTCTTAAGTCTGAATTCTTTTTAAAAATTTTAGGAATTATATCCATAACTTTCCAAAGTTATTAATCTGTCTAAAGGCAATAAAAAAGCTTCAAAATTTCAGACATGCGGTTTGCCACAAAGCGACCTATGGTCGCTGTGTGTTCAAATCCGAACTTATTTTGAGGCTTTTTTATTGCCTTTAGAAGAGATAGAATAAATTTAATCTTTTCTGGAAAGTTATGGATATAATTCCTAAAATTTTTATATTTTTTTGAAAAGATAGGCTAGCTAGTTAAAACTTAATAGGAGAAACTCTATGAACTCTCAAGATTAAAAAGCATAATTTTTTAAATGAGTTAGAATTAAATTTTTTTATCTGATAAAATTATGGCTTAAATAAAATTCTATTTTATTGAGTTATTGATTTTTATTAAAAACTATTTTATAAACTAAAATCATGTTTGATAAAGTTAAAAGTCCTATTTTTGTTGAAAACTGTTATAAAAAAGCCAGAAAAAATCTTGATTTTGCTAAAAAAAATTTAAATAGAGCTTTTACCTTAACAGAGAAAATTTTATTTTCACATCTTTTTTCACCAGAGGAATTTAAAGGCGCTGAGAGCTTTTTAAATTTAAGCCCTAATCGGGTTATTATGCAAGATGTAACCGCTCAAATGGCTTTATTGCAGTTTATGCTGACTAATAAAGATTCTACAGCTATCCCAACGACTATTCACTGTGATCATCTGATTATAGCTAAAGAAGGACTTGATAAAGACCTTAAGGAATCTTTAGTTTCTAATAAAGAAGTGTTTGATTTTTTATCTTCAGCCGCAAATCGTTACAATATTGGTTTTTGGAAACCGGGAGCTGGTATTATTCATCAAGTGGCTTTGGAAAATTATGTCTTTCCGGGAGCTTTAATGATTGGAACCGACTCTCATACTCCTAACGCAGGAGGTTTAGGAGCTGTAGCTGTGGGAGTAGGGGGCGCAGACGCTGTGGATGTTATGGCAGGCTTTCCTTGGGAACTAAAAAGACCAAAGATATTAGGAGTTCATTTGACAGGATCTTTATCGGGTTGGACAGCTCCTAAAGATGTCATTTTAAAACTCTTAGGTATTTTAACAGTTAAAGGCGGAACAAATAAAATTATTGAATATTTTGGAGAAGGAACAGGTAATATAAGCTGTACAGGGAAAGCAACTATTACAAATATGGGAGCAGAGCTAGGAGCTACAAGCTCTGTCTTTCCCTATGATTTAAAAATGCGAGATTATTTAATAGCCACTGGAAGAAAAAGTATTGCAGATTTAGCCAATGCTTTTTCAGAAAATTTAGTTTCTGATCCAGAAGTTTTAAAAGCGCCTGAAAAATATTATGATGAAATCATAGAAATCAATTTATCTGAGTTAGATCCTCATGTATCAGGACCTCATAGTCCAGATAAAGTTCGTCCTTTAAAAGATTTAAAGGAGGAGGCTAAAAAAGAGGGCTGGCCTATTGAACTTTCAGCGGCTTTGATTGGATCTTGCACAAACTCTTCTTATGAAGATATTGGCTTATCGGCTCATGTGGCTCGTCAAGCTAGTTCAGAAGGAATTAAAATGCCTCAGCCTTTTTTGGTAACGCCCGGCTCTGAACTTGTGAAAAAAACTATTGAGCGAGACAATTATATGGAAGACTTTAACAAAGTGGGAGCTCTTGTTTTAGCTAATGCCTGTGGTCCTTGCATTGGTCAGTGGCAAAGAAATCTTCCAAAAGGACAAACCAACACTATACTTAATAGCTTTAATAGAAACTTTGCTGGTCGCAATGATGCAAATCCTAGCACTCTTTCTTTTATTGCCAGCCCTGAAGTTGTCATGGCGGTAGGTTTATCAGGGCGTTTGGATTTTAATCCGGAAACTGACTTTTTAGAACAAGGAGATAAAAAAGTAAAACTGTCAGCTCCAACAGCCAAAGAACTGCCAGATCAGGATTTTGTGATAGATACAGAATCTTATTTAGCTCCTGACGATAAAAAAACAGAAGTGAAAATCAAAAAAGATTCTTTAAGACTGCAAGAACTACAGGCTTTTGAGCCTTGGGATGGAAAAGATATTACAAACTTAATTGTTTTATGCAAAGCCAGAGGAAAATGCACAACAGATCATATTTCTCCTGCCGGCTTTTGGCTTAAATATAGAGGGCATTTAGATAAAATTTCAGATAATCTTTTGTTGGGAGCTACAAATGATTGGACAGGGGAAAGAGGACGGACAGAAAACCTCTTTAAAAAAAAAGTGGCTGGTTTT
>JAPORL010000067.1 GCA_026712605.1 Pseudobdellovibrionaceae bacterium
TTGATTTTTTATTTTTTTAAAAAAATAATCGACTAAAGAGGAATTGATATTTTGAGCGATTTTTAACAAATCCATATTTTGATGTTTTTTTTGAGCAGACAAAATAAGTGTTTCAATATCTCTTGGTATACAATAACCCCCATAGCCTAATCCCTGATTCAAAAAATCCTCTTCTCTTATGGAATCAGAGCCTATTATTAATTTTAATTTATCTATGTCAGCTTGAACTTTTTCACAAAATCCTGCTATTTCGTTTATAAAACTGATTTTTAATCCTAAAAAAGAATTGTAGGCTAATTTTGCAAGCTCTGCTGTTTCAGGTGTAGTCTGTATGATTTGTTTTGGTTTAGAAATTTTTTTATATATCTCTTTAAGTTTTGTTACAGCTGTTTGATTGCTTGATCCGATAACTATCTTTTGAGGATTTATTAAATCATGAACAGCATAGCCCTCTCTTAAAAACTCTGGACAGCTTACAACTGTTATTTTTTTATTATCAGCAATAATATTTTGTATCTTCTGATGAGTTCCTACAGGAACTGTGCTTTTTATAACCAATATTTTTCTTCCCTTAGAATGATCAAGAATATACTTAATCCAATCAAAAAGCTCTATTAAATTTAAATCTCCTTTTTTTTGAATAGGAAAGCTTAAACAAAAAAAAATAATATCTGAAGAAAGCAGTTTTTCTCCCCAGCGTGTCCATTCTAATTTATCTTGGGTTTTATCAAGATATTCTTTCAGTTGAGGCTCATAAAAAGACAGTTTTCCCAAAACTTCCTGTTTTTTATCCTCTTTATCCGTCATTAAAACAGAAAAACCAGAATTCGCTAAAACAGCCCCTAGAGAAAGACCCACTCTCCCAGATCCAATAATTGAAATTTTCATATTCAAAACCTAATCATAAAAAATAGAAAATGTTAAGTTACTCTTTAAAAAATATGAAGTTGATAATATCCATTTTCTAATTTAAAAAGATAATATAATATTTTTTAAAAAATTATCTATACAATGCTTGTAAAAGAAAAAATTATTATTTTAAAAAACCAAGCCTTTTCTGAGTCTGATTTAATTGTCTGGGGGCTCAATCAAAAAGGCTGGCAGTTGTCTTTTATTGCTAAAGGAGCTTTAAAGAGTAAAAAACGATTTTCTGGAGGAGTTTTAGAGCCAAGCTCCTATATTCAAGTTGAATATCAGCAATCTAAAAGCTCCCTTCATAAATTACAACAGGCTTGGTTTTTGGACAGTTTTTCAAAGTTAAGAACAAGCTATCAAAGATTAAATTTAGCTCTTTATTTTTTAGGTATAGTCTATAAAGTCAGTCAACAGGGAACAGAAGATACTAAAGAGCTCTTTAATTTACTGGGAAATGCCCTTAAACAAACTGAAACTAGCCCTCAATTGAAAAATCTAAAGATATGCTTTCAAATAAAATTTTTATTTGGACAAGGTGTATTACCAAAAGAGCTTTCCTTAAAATCAGCCTTAAACAAAACATTAAGTGAGCATGTTGAAATCAATTGGTCAGAAAGCGAACAACAATTTTTATCAAATAAACTGGATCACAGTTTAAAAAATTATTTGGAATAATAAAAATAGAAATTTTATGGATTTAGATTTTTATAAAAATTTTTTAAAAAGCAATTATCCTCAAGCTTGCCAATTTCTAAAACAAAAACACTCTCAAATATTATTTTTTAATGAATCCATCAATCTACCTATAAGTATCTACAAACAAATGGAAAAAACAGTTCAAGTCTTATATCGTTTAAAAAATAATAAAAATTATCAAAAAAACTTACTCTCATTAAATTTAAGTTTTAAAACTCCTCCTTATTTACAACAAAAAATAGAACAAAATCAAAAAGATTCAAATTCTGTTTTAATGGCTTATGATTTTCATTTACATGACAACACTGTTAAATTGATTGAGATAAATACAAATGCTTCAGCCTTTTTATTAGTTAACTCTTTTTATCAAATTAAAAACTTAGAATACAAAAAAAGTTTAGAAAAATTAAAAAGTTCTTTTCAAAATGAATGGAATATTTTTAATAATAAAAAAGTAAATCCTAAAAAAGTAGTTTTAATAGATAAAGAGCCTTTAAAACAAAAAATGGTTTTAGAATTTTTTATGTATAAAGATTTTTTTCAATCTATGGGATGGGATATGGAAATTTTAGATTCAAAAGATATAAAAACAGATAATAAATATCAGCTTTATACTCCAAAGGACGAAAAAATAGATTTTATTTATAACCGCTCAACAGATTTCTATTTTAAAAATCACCCTTTATTGGCAAAAGCTTATCAAAAAAATACATGCTTAATACTTCCTCAGCCTAAAGATTACTTTCTTTTAGCAGATAAAAATAGAATGATTGATTGGATGTCAAAATACGAAACAGAATTAAAAGAAATAAGACATAACCTACTAGAAACTAAACTATTAAACTTTAACAACAAAGAAAATCTATGGAAAAATAGAAAAAAATATTTTTTTAAAATCTGTCAAGGTTATGGCGGAAAAATGGCTTATAGAGGAGCTAACCTTAGTCATAAAAAGTTTGAAGAGCTTTTTCAATATAATAGTATAGCACAAAAATACATAGCTCCGTCAAAAATAAAAGATTCTAATCAAGAAGAATGGAAGATAGATTTAAGAGCTTATGTTTATAAAGATCAGATTCAACAGTTAGCTGGAAGAGTCTATCAAGGACAACTTACAAATTTTAAAGCAACAGGCAGTGGTTTTGCTATTGTTAAAATCAAGGAGTAAGAACATCTGATCTAAAATCAGCTGTTCTATCTTCAAAACTATCTTTTAATTGTAAAGGAATCATTTGTATAAAAAAATTATTTATACTTTTATTTAATTCAGTCAAAATAGACACAATTAACTGTTCCCAACCTTGAAAAAAAGTCTGTTCCGTAGTTATCAAACCTATCATCCCAGGATTATTAAAATTAGTAATGGAATGAGCTAATACATGAGATAAAATGTCTGTTGAGCTAAGTAAAGGGGGATTATCAAAGGAATGATTACTTTTTAAACTATCTAAAACAGAAACTTTTCTATAAGAAGGATCTTCTAATTGCTTCCTTAATTCCTCCATTTTATCTCTATCAATAAAACTAAAATAAGGTCCTTGAGCTTTTTGAAAAGTATCGTTATAAGACTGAAATAAGGATAAAATCTCTTCCTGCATTTTTTCAAAATCTTCCAGATTAAAACTAAACTCTTCGTTAAAACTATCAAATCCTGTATTAAAATCATTTTTCTCTCCAACTAAAAGGAATTTTTTAAGAGTTTCAAGCCAATAATTGACTTGGAAGATAGAGATTTCTAAACCCTTCATATCTCCTGTAAAAGAGCGAATATCTGTTAAAACCAAATGATGACCATAATAGTTTAAAAAATCTTTTAAAGAGCTGTTTTTATTCACAGGACTATTTATTTCAATCATATCTTTATAATAGTTCTCTGTAACATTATCTAAGTCTTGACTTATTTTACTACTAATATTGTCAAGCTGATCTTGAGATAAATTTTGAAAATCTGCTGTTAGATCTTCAGGAGAAGAATAGTTTTTCAAAAACTGTTCTATAACTAAGTAAAGATTTTCATAACTTTGACCTTCTAACTGAGTGTGAGTATTAAATAAAAATTTGTGAATATGTTTATTTAAAGTCATAGTGTTTTTACATACTCTATCTATAGATTCATATTGATTTGAAGAAAAATTATAAACAAAAAGCTCATCTGATTTAAAAAACTTTTTAGATCTAAATAAAAAATCGTCCTGCTGTTCGTCTGAACCACAAACCATATTTTTCAATAATATATAAGGATTAGTAAGCTCAAATTGCTTTTCTAGCTGGTCTTTTTCTTGACTACTTGAAAGCTGGTTTTTATATTGTTTAAAGCTTTCTTCAGTTATTACAAACTGTTTTTCCCCTTTTTTATAAATTGTCATTATTTCAAGTAAATCTAAAATAGGATCAAAAATTAAAGCAGGTATATTATTAGGAGTTCCAAATGGTATCAGATGATCATAAGAATAAGAAGTAAACTCTGAATTTGTGGCAAAAGCTCCTTGCTGTAAATCAAAAATAACTTTTTTTAATAAATAGACTCCCGCCTTTAATAGTTTTAGTCTTAAGTTAGAACTAATTATTTCTTCACTAGTTAAACTAAAAAAATCAATACAGCCTTCATAATTAATTTGATCTTCAGGAAACCAAGTAGTACATGTTTCTTTTATTTCTGTTAAATGTAGATTAGGCCTATAACAATAATCATACAGCTGTTTATCATCTACATTTGTTTTATGAGATGGAAAAAAATCAGTACATATTTGTGATCTTAATTCTAACATTTGATCAAGTTCTAAATCATACAGACTGTTTTCATCTTTTAAACTAGCTTTTATCAAGATTCTTGAAAGCTCAAACTTTTCTTCGTAACTCATTTTTTCAACAGAATATTGAAGATCAGATGAAAACATCTCATCATTTTTCAAACTGATATAATTGATAGGCTTAAAATTATAAGTCTTATTTAAAGAAACTGTCTTTAAATAATCAGAAATTAATTGTCCTGTTTCAAGAAAAAGATCTTCATTATAGATTTCTATTAGCTCTTCATTTTCAAAAAAACGAGAATCCATACAAAAATTACTCCATATTGGAAGTTCTTTAGCTTTATCACAATATTTATTGTAATAATGTTCTGGTTTGTATTCACCTGACAAGCTGTTAAAATTTATCAATTCATCGGAAGTATTATTCATAATATTATTTTCATAAAGCTCTTCTTCAGAATTCAAAATATTATTTTCATAGATACTGGTTTTTACAGGTTGAGATAAAACAAAAAGCGATTTTAGTAATTCAGTTGAGGATTCATAAGGCGCAAGCAATTCATTAGTTTGCTGAGACCATAAACTGGCAGATTGATTATAGTTTCTTCCTGCTATTTCTGTCCAGCTTTTAAACTTAACTCCCAAAGCTTTTATTCTGCTTCCTGCTTTATTAAATTCTTCATTTAAATAATCATCTTTTTGATTGTAATAGGATATAAAGCCTATAGCTTGATTCAAATATTGTGTGAGATCGACTAAACTGTTTTTCACCCCTCCCGCACTTAAACGCTCTTTTAAAGGATGTCCTACATATTTATCTAAAATTTTATGAAATTCCATAAAGAAATACATATTAGCAAAAAAGCCAAACCAAGCCGTTACTCGCAAACCAAGTGTTTTTCCCATGCCAATTAATAAATTAGATCCTGTGTTAGTTAAACGAAGAACATACAAGATAGAATTAACAAACTTATGAGATAAAATACCTGATCCAATCAAAGTCAAAATATCCACTCCATAGTGTTTCCATTTATCACTTCGGCTCCAATTGTTATAAAAACTCTCACAAGAGTCTGAATGACTTTGCATTAATTCCTCTACATCTGATTTTTTATATAAGCTTTTCATACAGGGTCTTAAATGGGGATCCATCCTTAATTCATCAAAAATAGCAGAAACAAAAAAACCTAATCCTAAACCAGCGCCAGGAGCTATAGTTCTCAATGTTTTTCCATTAAAAGATATTTTTCCAAGAGATTTACCATCTATCCGACGCCCCCATCCATAAAGGCGATAGTTGATTTGCTGGCTAACAGCAACAAAAATAAAAAAACTCACAGCCCCCATAGGAGTCAAACTGTGGCTCATAGTTTCAGCCAACATTTCTGGATTCCTATCCGCTCCATAAAAATAAGGATCCGTAAGAGATTGTCTATAAAGAGAAGCTCCTATAGCGGCCTGAAAAACAATGAACTGACCGGGAAAATTTTTCAAAAAGTTAAATTTAAAAGGGTTAGCCATGGCTCTTAGGTTCTCATATTGAATAGCATCAAAATTGGCTTTTATTCTGTTTAAAGTTTTTAAAATTTCTTTATCCTCCATGTAAAATTTCTGATTTGTTGGATTTAAGCGCGAAGAAGTCAAAAGCAGTCTTTCAGATTCTCCAAATTTTTCACTAAAAAGAGAATTTTTTAAAGCATCCAAATAACTTCTCAGTAAAAGCTCATGATGGGTTTGACCCGGTAAACCTAAAGCCGATAATATTTTTTTAAAAATACTGATATCTTTTCTTTCTCTTCTTTGAAGATTATTTAGATCTTTTTGCTCTTCAGCTGTAATTTTTTTCTCCTGCTGTTTGTTTAGTAACTCCATCTTCTGTTTTTGTTCTGTATAAAAATCTTGTACTCTTTGATTAAAAAAAGAAAACTGATAAAATAACTCAATAGCTTGTCTTTTTTTAGCTGTTATATTTTCTGCCACATGTTTATTTTCAATTTCAGATATAAGCTTTCTAAGCTGTTCTTTAAAAAGTATTTCTGTGTTTTCTTGTGATTCTTTTCCTTCCATAATAGATTTAAGCTCTCCCACATAAGGCGCTATAATATTCTGTTTAATTCTATTTCTTGTTTGTTTATTCAAACCAAAAATTTTAATTTCATTTAAAAATTCTTTTAAAAAAGTATCAATTTTTTCATTTGTAGTCCTGTAATCAGAATCTTTAAAGTCAAACATCATTAATCCCTTAACCAATAAAATACTTTTTTGAGAAATAGGACGACTAGAAACAGTTTCCGTTTTATTAAAAATATCCTTAAAAGCCTCTGAGTAAAAATCTCTCTCCTGATTTTTTGAAGTTTTTGTCCAATTTTGATGACCAAATTGATCATACCTTTGTCTTTTTTGAGAATTTTTTAGAACTTCATAAGCTATATTAATTTCTGCCATTTTTTCTGTAGCTCTTTTTTTATCCTCTTCTGTGTTATGTCTATCTGGATGCCATTTGCTAGCTTGCCTTTTGTAAGCTTGTTTAATTTCACTTAGAGAAGCTGTTTTTGAGATTTCTAGGATTTTATAATAGTTTTCTCCTGCTGAAAAAGCAGAGTAAGAAAAAAGTAAAAAAGTAAAAAATAGAACAAAAACTCTTAAGTTTTTCATGTGTTAATTATCCTTTTTTGAAATCAAGATTAGCTTGCCTAATATGGCATATAAAGCCTAAAAACTCTAGTTTTTACTGGTTTTTAAGAATTTGAAAAGGAGTTTTTTTCATAAAGTGTAAAAAAAATGAACAGTTAAATTTGATCTCATTTCTTTAAAAATTAGTGAATCTTACTTTGGAACTTAAGGTGGGGATGGAGGTGGAGGTAGGGCTAAACTAATACAAGCTCCATTTATACAATTAACTATAGAAAAGCCTCCAGATTGTTGATAAGAATTAAAATCATTTGAAAAACCTTTATCTTTACAATATTTAGCTGAAACATTACCTATCAATTCTAATCTAGGAAGAAGAGGAAGCACGCAAGCTTGATTAATCTCATTACAACAAAAATTTTTATCTTTAATCATAGAACGAATTAGCTTTCTTTTTCTATCAACATCTATACAAAGTTCATATTTATTGTTACGAATCATTCTTTCAAATTGAAAACAAAAATTTCTTTGACTAGAACCTACTTCCCAAGAAGCTTTAAAATTTTTAAAGTTTTTAGCAGGCTCTTCAATTCCTGACAGCTCTATTCCCTTGAGAAATCTATTAATATTTGCTATATTATGAGCTAGACCATCTTCTGTAGGAATAGACAACAAACAATCAGAAGAGTCTCTATAAAACATGCAATTTAATAAAGCTTTTCCGATCATATTTCCCTGATTTTTCATTGTTTGTAATTTCCCATTTTCAAGATACCTAATATAAAAAACGGTAGAAATAGAAGATAAAATGGCTAAAATACTAACAACAAGTACTAACTCCATTAAAGAAAATGCCTTTGAATTGAAATTAAAAAAAGCTTTCATTTTATTTGAGTTTATCATAGAACAATTAAAGAGCCAAAAGTTTTCAATAATTTTGGAAATTACTATAAGCTTTTTATTTATGCCGATTTCAGTTTCTTTATTAAAAGCTTATAAGATGTAAAGTTAAAAACGAGTTCGGATTTGAACACACAGCGACTGAAAGTCGCTTTGTGTAAAAGCCTGTCTGAGTTTTTAAGATTTTATTTATGCCGATTTCAGTTTCTTTATTAAAAGCTTAGTAAGATACAAAGTTAAAAACGAGTTCGGATTTGAACACACAGCGACTGAAAGTCGCTTTGTGGCAAAACGCATGTCTGAGTTTTTAACTTTGTATCTTACAAGCTTTTACACAAAAAAACTCAAAACGAGTTCGGACTTAAAAACTTCTTTTGAATAGAAATTGTTAATTTTTCTAATTTTGTTGTATTTGACTTTAAGCTCTTTAAAGCTTTTAAACTTTTATTTAAACAAAAAGTTCCTTCTTTAACTAACCACTTTTTAGATCTCTCTTGATCCTGAAAATCATCTGCTAACTGATAAGCGATTCCTAAATTTTTAGAAAAAATTGTTAAAGCTTGTTTTTCCTTTTTTGTTTTCCCCCATAGTAAAAGAGGTCCTAAAACACAGGCAGAGATTAAAGAGCCTGTTTTTAATTCCATCATTTTTAAAATATTCTTTTTAGAAAGTGATTTGCTTTTAAGGTCTAAAGCTTGACCGCTCATTAAAGCCTGAAAGCCTACTTTAGAAATTAGAAGATCTAAAGCCTCTTTTCTTTTATTGTCAAACACGGAATATCTTAGAAGAGAAAAACTTTCCACAAAAAGACAAGTTCCAGCTAAAAGAGCTATATCTTCTCCAAAAACATGATGGTTACAAAGCTTAGCTCTCCTTGTTTTTGCATCATCCATAACAGGCATATCATCATGAATCAAACTTCCCGTATGTATCATTTCTATAGCAATAGCCCAAGGCAGAATTTTTCGAGGATTTTGTCCCAAGGCTTCTGTAGAAGCAAAACATAATTGAGGGCGAAAACGACTAGCTTTTGCTTTTAAACTGTAAAGTAGAGATTTTTTTAAAAGCTTTTGAGTGGGATAAGCTGATTTTAAAAAAGTCTTTTTTAAATAAGAGTTAAAATGAGATTCAAAATTCATAATTAGTAAGAAGTTTTTTTATCTCTTTTTGAGAAAGAGTTTTTGTAGTACCCATAGCTTCTGAAAGACATAAAATTTTACAAGAATGCTCCAACTGCTCCATTATTAAAAAAGCTTTTTCTAAATTTTCCGCCCACACAACAGCGCCATGGTGAGAAAGTATCACAGCTTTGCTTTTTTGAACTAAATGCTTTAAGCTATTTCCCAGCTTTTTTGTTCCGGGTTGGATGTAGGATGCAAAAGGAACAGGACCTAAAGCTATAATCATCTCTGGAAGGGCTTGAGGTAAAAACTTCCATTGAGTTTTAACTAAACTAAGCGCAATAGCTGAAGGAGGATGAGCATGTACAATCGCCTGAGCTTTTTTTTGATACTTATAAATAGCAAGATGCATGTGCTTTTCAGAAGAAGCCTGTCCTTTTAGATTTTCTCCTTTTTGATTTATCAAACACAAATCTTGTGATCTTATTTCAGACTTATTAACATTAGAGGGAGTAATAATAATTTTATCTCCCTTTTTTTCACTCACATTTCCATCACAACCAACAATCAATTTTTTTTCATAAAGTTTTTTACAAATTAAAGGGATTTTACTTTTCATAATTTTAATTTTTTAAATCTATTTTAAAAGACCTACAGTTTTTTTAACTTTTGTTAAAAAATCATGTGCCTCATCTCTTACTTTTTCACTTCCTGTTTTTAAAATTTTTTCTAACTCTAAGGGATGAGATATATAATGATCATATATCTTTTTTTTATCTTTAAAATAATCTTCTAACTTGAAAAACAAGATATCTTTAGCCTCTCCCCAGCCAATTCACTTAACATAAAGATCTTTTAAATTTTGCATTTCTTCATCAGAGGCAAAGTATTTGTTTATTTTAAAGATAAGACAATTT
>JAPORL010000230.1:0-1393 GCA_026712605.1 Pseudobdellovibrionaceae bacterium
CTCATTTTCTTATCTTTTTTTACCTTCACTGAGTTTAGCTTTGCCTTTAGGAGCTGTTTTAATGAAAATAACAAGAGCCAGTATTTTGGAAGTTCTGTCTTCTGATTATGTGCGAACAGCTAGAAGTAAAGGGCTTTCGCTGTCACAAGTTTATTTTAAACATGTTTTAAAAAATGCTCTTATTCCGATTCTTACTGTATTAGGTCTACAAATGGGCTCTTTATTAACTGGCACAGTTATAGTAGAGACTATTTTTGATCGTCCAGGGATAGGAAGTTTGCTCTATCAATCCATTGTGAGTCGGGATTATCCTTTAGTTCAAGCTTTGGTTTTATTGATAGCTTTTTTATATATCTTTATAAATTGGCTTACAGATTGGCTTTATACTGTATTTAACCCTTTTATGGAATCGTCTTAAGATGAAATATTATTCTTTTTATTTTTTGTGTTTTATTATTTCTTTGGCTATTTTATTTCCTTTGTTTTTTGATTATGATCCTTATTTCATAGATCTGTCCCAAAGCTTTTCCACACCTAGCTGGTTACATCCTTTTGGTTTAGATGAAGATGGGAAGGGACTTTTTACACAAATTATTTATGGCTTAAAAATGAGTTTAGGTATTACTTTTTCTGTTATTTTTTTAAGTTTTATAATGGGTTTAGTTTTAGGAACTTTAGCGGGTTATTTAGAGTCTTGGACAGAAACTATTATTATGTCTTTTGTAGATTTAGTTTTAGCTTTTCCAAAATTTCTTATGGCTTTAGCTCTAGTTGCTATGTTGGGTAGTTCTGTGTTTCATTTAATTTTTGCATTGACTTTTTCTACATGGGCTGGCTTTGCTCGTTTAACAAGAGCAGAATTAAAACATTTAAAGAAAAAAGAATTTGTTTTACAGGCGCGCGCTCTAGGGGCGAGTCCTTTCTCTTTGGTATTTAAACATCTTTGGCCTAATCTTATGAATGTATTGTGTATCCATGCTGTTTTTCAGGCTGTGGCTGTTTTAATTGCGGAGTCGGGTTTAAGTTTTTTAGGTTTAGGGGTTTCTTTAGAAAATCCTTCTCTAGGCTCTCTATTAGGTCAAGGCAGAAATTATATATTTTCAGCTCCCCATATTATATTTTTTCCCAGTTTAGTATTATTTTTGTTCTTGCTTTGTTTAAATAATGTAGGAGAAAGCTTAAGATATTATCTGGATCCTCATAAAGTTGAAAATTAAGCGCTTTGGATTAATATTTTTATAAATCAGAAAGAGGGATAAAAGTGATAGGATACTTTTTTTCAGTTCTAATAGGGTTTTTTTTAGGTTTAATGGGAGGGGGAGGCTCTGTCCTATTTATTCCCGTTTTAGTTTATATTGTAAAAATAGATCCTTAAGTTTCTATAGCTTTAATC
>JAPORL010000230.1:1403-9922 GCA_026712605.1 Pseudobdellovibrionaceae bacterium
GAAATAAAAATGTCAATTTTAAAATTATTTTATTTTTTGCTCCTTTTGCCATGCTGGGAGCTTATTTCGGATCTTACTTAGCTTCGTTTATTTCAGGGGAAACTCAGCTTATTTTGTTTTCTTTAACTGTGTTGATGGCTTCTTTTTTAATGATAAAAGATCAAAGAAATAAAAAAAAACTAAATCAAAACAATCAACTTATATTTATTGTATCGGGCTTTTCAATAGGTTTTGTTTCTGGACTTGTAGGTATTGGAGGAGGTTTTTTAATTGTTCCTTTGCTTGTTATTTTAGCTGGTCTTCCTATGAAGCAGGCTGTAGGGACATCACTCACTGTTATGTCTTTAAGCTCATTAACGGGGTTTTTAGGCTATATAGGTCAAGTTCAAATTCCTTGGCTTTTATTATTTAAGTTTGTTATTTTATCTGGGCTAGGAATTATTTTAGGGAGTCATTTTATACAGTATATCAGCCCGCAAAAACTTAAAAAAAGCTTTGGATATTTTTTAATAATAATGGGCTTTTTGATGTTGATACAAAACTCTTATTTGTTTTTGTAATATAGAGTGTTTAAGTCCGAACCCATTTTGAACTTTGTGTGAAAAGCTTGTAAAATACAAAGCTAAAAACTCGGATAGGCTTTTGCCACAAAGCGACTTGCAGTCGCACTGTGTTCAAATCCGAACTCGTTTTTAGCTTTGTATCTTACAAACTTCTATTCAAAGAGTTTAAAAATGTGTAAAAGTAAAGCTTAAAATGTTTGGATTCTTATGTTAAGATTTCTATAATTTTAAAAAAAAGAGTTTGATTTTTATAAAATATTTCTTAATGTATGAAAATATGTTTAGAAAGTTTTTTATTATTATTTTTATATTTTTTTCTTTTTATCATCTGATTAGTAACAGTCAGCTTTCTGAAAATGAACAAGGAGATCAAAATCTATCAAATTCTGATTTTTCTCCTTTTGTGGAAAAAACTAAAGAAGGAATACAATACACATTATCTCAATATTTTGTATCATCTTGTAAGATAAACAAAAAGGAATTTTTAACTCAAAATTATAGTGGCGTTACTATAAAACAGGAAAGTGAAGAAGAAACCAAGCAAAAAACTCCTGCATTAACTCAATATCAGGCCATGCAGATTTCTTCTTGCTATCTGGAATCTAGTAAGACCTATGTTGATAGAACTATTCCTGTTAAGCAATTAATTAAGGAATGTTCAGAAGATATATTAGAAGACATGGAAATGTTTTGTAGTGAAAGTTTTTTTAATCTTGCCCTTGAATTTACTTTCTGTATGGATAGGGAACAATGTCGTTTGATTAAACAAAATGGCATTTATGAAAATATAGGATATGGCTCTGATAGGGCTATCTTTATTGTATCCCCATTTGCATTACCTTATGATATATCTAAAATAGATATAGAAATACAAATTGGAGGAAATTCTAGAGCTTACTATCCAGAATATTTATCAGAAGAGGTTAGCTGTACTAGCAGTCTTCGTCGTAATCTAAATTGTAATATAGTGAATTTTCCACCAAAATAAAAATTAGAGATTTTTTAAGAGATCAAAAATTCTTCAATGGCTTTTAAAAAATCTTTAGGTTGCTCTGCATGAAGCCAATGTCCACTATTTTTTATTTCGAGCCCTTTTATTAAAGGGTTTAATCTTAAAGTTTCCTCAAGATCTTCTTTTAAAAAATGAGAAGAGTTTTCTCCTCTTAAAAATAAAATAGGAATTTTAAGCTTTTCTATCATGGAGGGATAATCTAACTGACGAACAGCTGGTAATAAATTGAGTAAGCCTTTTTTATCAAATAAAAATCTAACTGTATTTTTAGATTCCCTATCTAAACTACTCATTAAAAAATAAGACAATTGTTTAGAAAATAAGCCTTCCTTTATAGCTTGATTAAAAAATTCTCTTGCTTTTTTACGATTTGGAAAACTTTCTGGTAAATAAGATAAAATCTTTTTAATCTCCTTACCTGCTGAGTCCTTAGGCCAAGGAGAGCTATCAACAACAATAAGCTTTTCAACCAATTCTGGCTCTTTATAAGCTAAATAAGAGCAAACCCAGCCACCTAAAGAGTGTCCTAATAAAATAACAGGTTTTAATTCTAAAAACTTCAATAGCTCCTTTAAATCTTGAGCTAAATTTTTTACAGTATAAGGCTCTTTATGAAAAGACTGACCATGTCCTCTTTGATCATATAATAAACATGTGTAATTTTTTTTTAAAATCTGGCTGATACTATAAAAGTTTCTCCAATAACCCAAAACCCCATGTGAAAAAACAAGGGTTTTATCGCCCTCCCCCCATATTCTATAATTAAGTTTTGTATCCATAAACTTCAAGTTTCTATTCAGTTCAACTCCTTCATTTTTAACTCTATATTAAAATTTTATAATATACAAAGCTCAAAAACTCAGACATGCGGTTGGACACAAAGCAAGCTTCAGTTGTCATGTGTTCAAATCTGAACCTTTGTATCTGATAAGATTTTAATCAGTAAGCTTAAACATTTATAAATAAGCTTTAAAAATTAGAGCTTGGGGGCTCTAATCATTAAGTTTAAAATTACAATGTAGGCCCTAATTACTAAATCTTAAAAAGTTTGACTTAATTATCAAAGCTTTTTATAATGCCTAATGAAATAAAGGTGTTTTTATGGGTCCTTCTATTTGGCAAATTTTAATTGTTGTTGTGATTGTTCTTTTTATTTTCGGTCCTAAACGAATTCCAGGTTTGGGAAAATCCTTAGGCGAGGCTATCAAAGGCTTTAGAAAAGGCATCAAAGAGGATACAGATGAAGAATCCGACTCTTCTAAAATAGATAAAAATTAAATAATTGAAAATTATCTATAACTTTTCAAAATTGATATAATTTCTAATATTTATAAAAACATATAAGAGTTCGGATTGGAACAGATAACAACTAACAATTGTTTTGTGAATAAATTCTTTTTTGAGATTTTAAGTTTTATTTTATAAATTTTTAAGTATCTTGATTAAAAGCTTGTGAGATAGAAAGCTAAAAGCGAGTTCGGATTTGAACACATAGCGACTGCAAGTTGCTATGTGGCAAACCGCATGTTTGAGCTTTTAGATTTGTATCTCACAAGCTTTTCACACAATAATTTAAACTGACAATAGCTTTACATCTAAAATAAAAAAGCTTGTTATTTAAAGAAAAATCAGTCATAAAAAAGATATGATTTTAGAGCCTCTTATTGATTCTTCTTCTCCTGAGTTTAAAACCAATCAATCAGCTATGATTGAGTGGGTGAGCGAATTAAAAAAAAGAAAATTAGATGTTTATTCCCAAGGGGAAAAATCAGTAGGCAAAAAACTCCCTGTTCGTCAAAGAATTGAGCTTTTAAAAGATTCCCAAACGGAGTTTTTAGAACTTTCTCATTTAGCAGGATATAAGGTTTATGGTGAAAATTCACCAGCAGGGGCTGGTTTAATAACAGGAGTGGCTCAAATTTCAGGGCGGGAGTGTATGATTGTTGCTAATAATCCTGCTGTTAAAGGAGGAACTTATTATCCTCTTACGGTAAAAAAACATTTAAGAGCTCAAGAGATTGCTTTAGAAAACAAACTGCCCTGTCTTTATTTGGTGGATAGTGGAGGCGCTTTTTTACCTCTTCAAGCAGAAGTTTTTCCTGATAGAGATCATTTTGGTCGTATTTTTTACAATCAAGCCCGACTCTCTGCTTTTGGGATTAGTCAAATTTCTATTGTTTTAGGAAGTTGTACTGCTGGGGGAGCCTATGTGCCAGCTATGTCAGATGAAAATGTTATTGTTAAAAATCAAGGGACTGTTTTTTTAGGAGGCCCTCCTTTAGTAGAAGCGGCAACAGGTGAAAAAGTCAGTGATGAAGACTTAGGGGGAGGAGATCTTCATTGTAAAATTTCTGGAGTTTGTGATCACTTAGCTCTAACAGAAGAGCAAGCTCTTAAAAAAGCTCGTCAAATTGTTTCACGATTACCAAAGATATCTAGCAATATTTTTTCGCAAAGAGAGTCTAGAGATCCTCTTTATCCTTTGGAAAATTTATATGGAATGATTCCCCCTAATTTAAAAACTCCTTTTGATATGAAAAATATTTTATCTTTTATTTTAGACGGCAGTGAGTTTGAAGAGTTTAAACCAGAGTATGATAAAAATCTCTTAACAGGTTGGGCTTATATTTGTGGCTCCTTAGTAGGTGTGTTAGCTAACAATGGAGTTTTATTTTCAGAAAGCGCTTTAAAAGCCACTCACTTTATTGATTTGTGCGATAGTAGAGGAATACCTTTAGTTTTTTTTCAAAACATCACAGGCTTTATGGTTGGCAAACAGTATGAACAAGGGGGTATAGCTAAGCATGGAGCTAAAATGGTTACAGCTGTGAGTTTAGCTAGAGTTCCTAAATTTACTGTGATTATAGGAGGATCTTTTGGAGCGGGTAATTATGGTTTGTGCGGTCGGGCTTATCAACCGCGTTTGTTATGGATATGGCCATCTGCTCGTATATCTGTAATGGGTGGAGAGCAAGCGGCAAGTGTTTTATGGACTTTAAAAAAAGACTCAGGCCTTAAGGAAGAAGAAATTAAGAAACCTATTTTAGAAAAATACGAAAAAGAAAGTGATCCTTATTATGCAACGGCTAGAATTTGGGATGATGGTTTAATTGATCCTTTAGAGACCAGAAAAGTTTTAGCTATGGGTTTAAGTATGGCAGGGAACAGTGATTTTGTTCCGCAAAAAAAAGGTATTTATAGAATGTGATTGAGCGCTTAAATAAAAAAAGCTTGTATTTACAATAAGTTAAAATTAGTTATATTTGAGAGGACTTATGTCAATTATCAGTTTGAAGAAAGTAAAAGAAGATAAAGTGGCTCTTTTAGAGCTTAATCTTCCAGAAAAAAGGAATATACTATCTGTAGAGATGATTCAAACTTTAACTGATACATTGAATCAGTTAAGTAAAGACTCTAAAATTCATCTTCTTGTTTTGTCAGGCGCTGGTGGTCACTTTTGTGCTGGTGGCGATCTCAAATGGATGCGTCTTCCAGAAAACAGCTCTGACTCGGAAAATATCAGTCAAATAAAGAATCTATCTAATTTATTTAATAAACTTTCAAGTTTTCCCTTTCCTGTCATAGGAAATATTAAAGGCTCTGTTTTTGGAGGCGGTTTAGGCTTAGTGGCTTTATGTGATATAGTAGTTGCAGATAAAGAATCGCGCTTTTGTTTTAGTGAATTAAAGTTGGCTTTAATACCTTCTTTAATTGCTCCTTATGTTTTGCAGAAAATGCCTCAATCTAAAATAAGGGAGCTTGTTTTTTCAGCTCGTATTTTTAAAGCAGAAGAAGCTTTGCAGTCTGGTTTGTTAAACTTTGTAGGGACTGATGAGGAATGCTCGGACTATATTGATCAATTAACACAACAAATATTAAATTATGATAGAATAGCTTTAAAGCAGTGTAAAAAACTTTTAAATACTGTGCCTTTTTTATCTCAAGAGGAAAGAAGTGATTATTGTATTCGTACCTTGGCAGAAAGAAGGAAAAGTCCTGAGGTTATAAAAAATATTAATAAATTTTTAAAATCGCGGGAGTTAAAAAAACAAAAGTCAAATACTCCTTAATTTAATTAAGAGAAAGCTATAAATAAAAAGGTAATGATGAGGATATGAAATTTTCTTTAAAATGGCTAAGTGATTTTATTGAGGTCGATTCTTTTTTTGAAGATCCCTCTAAACTAGCTGTAGCTCTTACTCAATCTGGTTTAGAAGTAGATGCTTTTGAAGATCAAAAGGCTCAATTTAAAAATGTTGTTACAGCTAAAATTAAATCAGTTAAAAAACATCCTCAAGCGGATCGTTTAACTCTATGTGAGGTGCAAACGGATAAACAAACTTATTCTATTGTTTGTGGGGCTAAAAATCATAAACAAGGTGATAATGTAATACTGGCAAAAGTAGGAGCTATTTTGCCGGGAGATTTTAAAATTAAAAAAAGCCGAATAAGGGGAGTGGATTCAGAAGGTATGCTACTTAACCGTTCTGAGTTGGGTTTTGATTCTAAAGATGAAGGTATTTGGATTTTACCTAAAAATACAGAAATAGGAAAAAGTTTTTCAGAGTTAGAATCTTTGGATGATGTTGTTTTTGAAATTACAGTCCCTCCTAATCGTTCAGATTGTTTGAGTCATAAAGGTTTAGCTAGAGAGATAAGCGCCTTATTTTCTATTCCTTTTTCTCAAAAAGATTTTTCTTTTAAAAGGGCAGATGATTTATCTATTCAAAAAACTTTGTCAGTAGAGGTAGAAAACAAGCAAGCTTGTCCTCGTTATTGTGCTTGTCTTATAGAGGGAATTAAAATTAAGGAATCTCCTTATTGGCTTAAAAAAAGATTAAAGTCTTTGGGTTTAAAATCTATCAATAATATTGTAGATATAACTAATTTTGTTTTATGGGATAGAGGACAGCCTTTACATGCTTTTGATAGAGATAAAATTGAAAATATACGAGTTGCTTTAGCTAAAAAAGAAAAGTTTTTAGCTTTAGACGAAAGTGAAATGGAGCTTACAAAAGAGGACTTAACTATTAGAGATAAAAAATCTGTTTTGGCTTTAGCGGGAGTGATGGGAGGATTAGATTCTAGTATTACAAATCAATCAAAAAATATTATTATTGAATCCGCTTTTTTTACTCCTGAAAAAATCAGAAAAACTTCACGTCGTTTTGGATTAGAAACGGATTCTTCTTATCGGTTTGCTAGAGGAGTAGATTCTTTTGCTGTTAAATCAGCTATGGATTTTGCCTGTTATCTTATTCAAAAAGAGGCAGGAGGCAAAATTTCAAAAGATTTTTATGATCTTAATTATTTAGATCAAACAAAATCCAGTATAAAAATTGGTTTATCTGATTTATCAGAAAGACTGGGTTACTCTGTCTCTGCTGAGCAATTTAAAATTTGGATGAAAAAATTAGGCTGTGAAGTTTCTTCATCTAATGTATCTGCCCAATCTATTGTTTCCTCTTTATTTAAAAACAAAAACTTCCGTGAAAATAAAAATCTTTCAACTTATGAATTTGAAGTTACTCCTCCTTCGTATCGTTCTGATTTAAAAATAAAAGAGGACTTAATAGAAGAATTTGCTAGATTGGAAGGCTACCATAAAGTTCCAGAGACTCTCCCTATGAGTCTTTTGCCAAATGATTCCGATTCTGAATTTTTAAACTCTAAAAAGTGGATTGATTTTTTAAGTTTTCGCTCTTGGTTTCAAGCCGTCAATTATAGTTTTTGTGATCCTGACTATTATAAAGAATTTTTAGGTAAAAATCTTTATTTAGAAAATACGCTTCATATTAAACTGGATTCACAAAAACAATCTTTTTCAATAGATAATCCTATTAGCCAAAACTTTTCTTTTATGAAGACTCTTTTAATACCTGATATAGTGAAAAATATTTCCTATAACTTTAGAAGGAACAATAAGTTTGGACAAATTTTTGAATTAGCTCCTATTTTTTATCAAAAAGCTGATTCTTACTATCAGGAATTCAATTTAGCTATGGGACTTTGGGGTGAAGCATCAGATATTTGGAGACAAAAAAATATTCCCAATTTTTATGTTATTAAATCAGCTTTAGAATCTTGTTTTAAAGTATTTGGTCTAAAAGCCTATCAATGGGAAATAGGTCAAGTTGATTTTTTACATCCAAAGCAGACTTTAATTTTAAAATTTCAAAAACAACACATTGGTTTTGTAGGAACTTTGCATCCGAGTTTTTGTAATAAATATAAAATAAAATCAGATGTTGCTTTGGCAGAATTAAATTGGTCTATTTTAAATAAAGCTCATAAAAAAGAGCTAAAGTTTAAAAGCTTTTCTAATCTTTTGACAGTGGAAAAAGATTTATGTTTTGTTGTTCCTTTGAAAGTTCCTGTTAATGAAGTTCAACAAGAAATTAAAAAGAGTCTTTCTGGACTTTGTGAGAAAGTTGAAATTTTTGATATTTATACTAAAAAAGATCAAAGATTCATTTCTTTTAGAATTTATTTAACACCAAAAGATCAGTCTTGGACAGATAAAGAGTTACAAGATTTTTTAAATAAAGCCATTCAATCTGTAAATAAAAAATTTGCTATACAGTTAAAATCTGGATGATCTCTTTTTTGTTTATTAGTTATAAATGTTTAAATTTTATATTAAAGCTTGTAAGATACAAAGCTCAAGAACTCAGACATGCGTTTTGCCACAAAGCGACCTATGGTCGCTATGTGTTCAAATCCGAACTCGTTTTGAGCTTTGTATCTTACAAGCTTTTAGATAAAATACTTAAATACTTATATAAAAAGCTCAAGAACTCAGATAGGCTTTTGCCACAAAGTGACTTGTGGTCGCTATGTGTTCAAATCCGAATTCGTTTTGAGTTTGTATCTTACAAGCTTTTAGATAAAATACTTATATAAAAAGCTCAAGAACTCAGATAGGCTTTTGCCACAAAGTGACT
>JAPORL010000095.1:0-6424 GCA_026712605.1 Pseudobdellovibrionaceae bacterium
AAGCTTTTCACTCAATTTAAAACAGATTCAGATTTTGAACTAAATAGCAACTAAAAGTCGCTTTGTGGCAAAACGCATGTCTGAGTTTTTTGATTTGTATCTTACAAGCTTTTCACTCAATTTAAAACAGATTCAGATTTTGAACTAAATAGCAACTAAAAGTCGCTTTGTAGCAAAAGCCTATCTGAGTTTTTAGCTTTCTATATTACAAGCTTTTAAACAAACTTTATAATAGCTTTTGGTTCATTTTTATAATGAACAACCAATGCTCATTGGAGTTGGACAATACAAGTATGAGCTGTAAATCTCTGCTATTGAGGATCTAGCAAATCACATTCCTCGCGAACAGAAGCTGGACAATGTGAGGGTTCTACACCAAAGATGCTATTAGCGCAATGGGACTGAACAACTGAGCAAGCTATCCTACGACCTTCAGGATTATTAGAACCGGGATTAGTAACTATCTCCCAAAAACTTTGATTTTGTGAAATAGATTTATCAGCTACAGCTAAACAATACTCAGCACATCTTTTTTCGGAGACTGTATATACACCTATATTAAAACTTGGAATGACTTCCTTAAATAGATTAGTCATGCCTTCATAAAGATCAAAATCTTCTCCATTTTCATAGGCTCTAGTTATTGCAGAAGAAATATCATCCTCCCTAGCTACCCAATTTAAAATATCTTCTGCTTCTTGATTATTTAGTTTTCTTGTTGCCTCTATCCAAGGAGCTAAAGAAACATCTAAAAATTCTTCAAAATCCTTACTTTCAATTTCCCTTAAATCTGCATAGTAAGGCTCTTCCAGAATATCAAGTATATCTTCAAAAGTTATAGCTATGTTATAAGACACCTCTAAACATCTTTCCACTTTTCCTTCATCTTCTTCGTCCCCATCTGGATCGTAAACATCCTCACATATCTCTTCGCACTCACTATTATTTTCACAATCCCCAATATTATTTCTTTCCGCTCTCTCTCTTCTGTCTCTCTCGTTTACATCTATAGAAGATCTAGCAATAATCAAATTTTCTGATCCCTCTCCAGAAGTAAAGGCGCAAGAAAATAAAGATAAGCTACTTATAAACAACAATAAATAAAGTATTTTTCTCATATTTTACCTCTCTTTTTATAAAATTCTATCGCATTTTGTGTTAGCTCTATCATTTCCACAAAAATCATTACATTTTTCTACAGTAATAGAATCATTTTCAAAGTCATTGTCTTTTATATCTTCATCATCAATCAACTCATCTAAAAATCCCCATGCAACAGCACTATGAATATAACAAGTGTCTCTTGAACTGAATCTTATTCTTTGATTGAAATCTACTTGAGGATTTCTATTGGATCTGACTTCTTGACCGATTCTTCGGTTTGGTTTAGATAGAGTTCTGCAAAATTGTGTATTTTGATATCCAAAAACTCTTGAACGATTAGAATTCAGTTTTTCTCTAGCGCAAAAGACTCTCAATTTACAATCCTTAGAACCACATGATGATCGTAAAAGCTTATAAGCAATTTCAAATCCAAATTCATTATCTTCAGCGGCGCTTAAGTAAAAAAAGCTATCCTCATCTTGAATCAACCCTAAATTGAGACCTGTTTCTAGCCCTTTTCCCTTACTCACTCCTTCTTCATTTTCTGCCAATCTTTCAAAGGCTGTTTTCAAAATATCAGAACTTCTATCTTCTTTTATAAAGACTTGTGAAATGTCACTATTAATTGCTACCCAAGCTAAAAAACTTCTTAAATCTCCGACACTCATTTCTTCTTCCACTATATCATCTAATAGTTCTTCATCAATATAAAAAATTCCTGCTAATAGATTAGGACTAATAGAAACCGATTCAATATTAGAAATGCTAAGCAATTGAAATAAACCATCCTCTAAATCTTCCACTAAGCCTTGAGGTGAGTTATAGCATCTATTACGACGACCATAGGAAACTATATCATCACAAAGTTGTATGCATTCTTTACTTGTTTTACAATCTCTCCCTTCGTAATCCTTATAAGAAATACCTTCATAACGCTCTTCTAAATTAGATTGAATAATAGTATCCCCTCTATCACCTCTTAATCTTCTTAACTCGGCTGATCTATCTCTATTTAAGAAATCTCTATTTTCTCTTTCTTCGTTAGCTTGTCTGAATCTTCTATCTCTCCTAGATCTTTCTTCGCCTTGACAAGAAACAAGAAAAAATAAAATCACTAAAAAATATTTTAAAAAATTCATATACACCTTTTTTTAACAGTAATTTTTTCCTTTTCCAGATGAGCAAAATTCCAAACAAAAACTTTTAAAGTTATTATATTGTCTACTTTCCTCACCAGTTAAATCCTTAACATGCTTAAATTCCATAAACTCTTTTGAAACATCTTCATTAAAACTTTCACTAATTAAACAATACTTGGCTAAGCCACAATTGTCTAACTCTAGTTTTTCTATATCCTTACATTCTTCTTCTTTAAAATAGTCATACAGCCATAATAAAGCAAAATCATTTTGTTTTAACCAAGCTAATTCAACAAATGTCCTTTCTTCTAATATTGGCTCTTTTAATGAATTTATCGGAGTATCAGAAATTTTTTTTAAAAATAATCTCAAAAATTGAAACATATTATCTTCCTCTTTAAAAATATTTGCTATATCCCAATTTAATGATATCCAAGTTAGAATTTTTTTTGAATAAAACAAGTCTAAAGACTTAAAAATTTCAAACAAATATTCTGAACTAACATAAAAAGCTACTTTTAAATCAAACACATTGACTGGCTCAAAACTTTTTTCAAAAAATAAACCGTATAGTTTTTCTAACTGAGAAATTTGTTGAAATTTAAACTCCTCGCAAGTATCTTGATTATTTGATAGAGAATACATCTCATCACAAAGATCTTTACAGTCTGAATTAAAAGAACATCTCTCACTACCAGAATAAATTTGATCGGAAAGCTCTAAAATGTCTTTTTTGCCTGAATTGTCAGTTTTAGAATTAAAAAGTGTTAGACTGTCTTTAGGAAAAATAGATGATACATTTGACGGACTATCGCAAGAAGTTAAAAAAAAGTAGATTATAAAACAGACAAAATATTTTTTAATAAACACATGCTTACATATCGCTTACTGTAGACACTCCTGAAGGAATAATATCATTTTCTTTTTCAAAATCTTTATCATCTGAAGAGCTAAATTTTTGATTAACTGGAGTCTTATTAGCAACTCCTACAAAATCAGCTAAAGGTAAAGTCCATATTAGCTCAGATCTTCTAGATATATTTAACTTCTTATAGGCATTCCCAAGATGAAATTTAATTGTTTTTTCTGCTACACAAAGTCTATTTGCAACTTCTCTGTTGATCAAACCTTGTAAGACTAATATAACAACTTCAACTTCAGATTTAGAAAGGTTCTTTTTAAGAAAATGCTCTCTTAAAAATTGTTTGCGCTCTTCATTTAAAAACTGTTTACGCTCTTCGTTAAGTGTTTGCATACTTCCCTCCTTGGAATGTATTTTCATTATAGCAATACTTTTAATAAAATAATCAAGTATAATTTTTAAAAAACCTAGACCTTAATTCAGTATCTCTTTAAGAGTCTGCTGTTCTGAGTCATTTGAAAACTGAGTATCCGTAAGAGTTTCAATTTGGAAAAGCTCTAAATTGTTTAAAGTTTTTTTCCACTTTTGAATTTCATTCATTGCTGATATTGGGCTTTGAGTCATCAAAGGATATTCTGATATTTCTCTCATAAGAGATTTCAATACCAAAATTTGCTTATTATTTTGTAATTTCAATTCATGTTTATTAGGGACTTTATTTTGATCTGTTTTTTGCATAATATAAGATTTAAACTCATGTTGATGTAAAAGCTCTTCTGATCTTTTTAAAATAGAAGAAGGGAGTCCTGCTAAACGCGCTACAGGGATACCATAAGATTTTTTAGCAGAGCCATTTTGTAAAAGATAAAGAAACTTTATGCCCTTTGCTTCCTCACGAATCAACATAGAAACATTTTTGACAGCAGGATATTTATCCGCTAACTGAGTCAATTCTTGATAATGTGTTGCTGAAAACAATAAAGCTTGTTTTTCAACTGTTAGATATTCTAAAATGGCTTGAGCTAAACTCATTCCATCAAAAGTGGCTGTTCCTCGACCTAATTCATCTAAAATAATAAAGCTTTTACTATCTGCTTGTTCTAAAATCTCAGCGGTTTCTTTCATTTCCACCATAAAAGTAGAAAGCCCTTTTGACAAAAAGTCACTAGCTCCCATACGCGTGAACATCTTATGAAATAAAGGGATTTCCGCTCGAGTTGCTGGGACAAAACAGCCACATTGAGATAGCAATATTGTTAAAGCAAACTGTCGCATTAAAGTGCTTTTACCTGCCATATTCGGACCAGTTAAAATAATGGTTTGATGAGAAGCTAAATCTAAACTATTAGGAACAAACTCATGAAAAGTTTTTTGCTCTAAAACGGGGTGACGACTAGCTTTTAATTTAAAGTGATCACAAAATACAGGACGAGTATAATTGTTTTCAATAGCTAAAAAAGCTAAAGAGCTATAAAGATCAACTTCTGTCCAACGAGCGCAGAATTTAAATAATAAATTTAAGATTTCCAAAATCTCATCTCTTAAGTCTTTAAAAATTTCAAATTCTTTTTCTACCTGTTTAGAATGAGCAGATAAAATCTTTTGCTCTAACTGATAAAGCTCATCTGTAGTGTAGCGTTCGGCTTGAGTTAAAGTTTGTTTCCGCTTATAGCGTTCAGGAATTTTTGCGCTATATATTTTACGAACCTCTATATAATAACCAAAAACAGAATTATAACGAATCTTTAAAGAAGGAATTTTTAATTCCTCTTGTTCTTTTTTTTCCATGTTTAACAAAAGAGTCCTTGAATCTTTAGCTAAAGATATCCATTCATCTAATTGAGGATTCACAGCTTTATTTATAAAGCCTCCCTCTTTTAAACTGATAGGGCTATCAGGATTTATGACATGTTTAATTTTATCCCTAAGTAAATAGACTCTATTTAATTCTTCGTGATTATTTAAGGGATAAGACTCTTTTTTAAGTAACTTTTCTATTTCAAAACCTAAATCAAGCCAAAATCCTAAATCCAAAATATCTCTAGCATTACAGTTAACTTGCGCTATCTTAGCTAATTTTCTTTCTCCATCCCCTTGTTTAAATAAAACTTTACGAACAGCTGACAGCAAGTCAGTTTTTAAAATCCACCAATCAATTTGATCCCAGCGTTTTTCTATTTCCTGCTTATCAATTAAAGGACTTTTTAAACGCTTTTTTAAAAGCCTAGCGCCATTAGGAGTTTTAGTCCTATTAATAGCAGAAAATAAAGTGTCTTTTGTTGAGCCTTCATAATTTTTAAAAATTTCAAGATGAGAATATAGCCGACTAGAGTAGTACATTTCTTTACTTAAATTTCTTTTTTCAAAAGAGTTCACAACTTTTAAACTCTCTTCCCCTTGCATTAAATAAACATAATAAATAAGTCTTTGAACGCTTTTAGGATAAGAGCTGTATTTTTTAAAAGCTTGTGGACTGTCTTTTGAAAAAACTTTATCAAAAACAGTCAGATTCAAAAAAGAAAAAGCCGACAAAGAAATCTTTTCTTTTTGAGAAGAGCTGAGAACCAACTCTTTAGGCTGAAACTGATTGAGCAATTTAAAAAATTCTCCTAAGCTGGAAAACTCATAATAAAAAGCGACACCTGTTGAAAGATCTAAAAAACTAATATGATTTTTATCAAAAGCTCCCAGATAATTAGCTGTTAAACTGTCTAAAGTATCTAAATCATAAACCATGCCAGGGCTTAAAACTCTTGTAACAGCTCTTTTTACCAAACCTGAAGAATGAGTAGCAGAGTTAATTTGATCGCATATTGCCACATGCAAGCCTTCTGCTAGCAATTTAGAGATAGGAGTTGAAATGCTATGATGAGGAATACCACACATTTTTGTTTTTGAACCTGCTTTTTTATTTCTACAAGTTAAAGCAATATTTAAAATGGGAGCGGCTATTTCTGCATCCTTATCAAACATTTCAAAAAAGTCACCCATTCTAAAAAATAAAATTTTATCTTTATGTTGGTTTTTGATTTGATAATATTGCTTCATTAATGGAGTCATAATCTTCCTATTTGTAAATTAAAATCTCTAAAAATATAAGCATGTGCATCTACTCTATTTTTTCGCATAAAATACCTTTTATGTGAAAATTTATGGCTTATTAAGAAAGCCTCCTTAACTAACTTTTAAAATTTAAAATAACTGGCATAGAATTTATATTTACTAAATCTATCTTTGTCTGTCATATTATTTATCAATCAAAATTTTTGACCAAGGCGCACGCCGCCGAAATCTTCATGCAGGTGGGACGAAATGTTGT
>JAPORL010000095.1:6434-9857 GCA_026712605.1 Pseudobdellovibrionaceae bacterium
GAAGCTCTTATTAAACTTTATCTTATTTTTTATTTATTTAGGAAAGAATTTCTTTTAATAATTTATTAGATTTTAAAGATTTTTGTTTCTGTTTTTTATTAAAATTTTTTAATTTTTTTTCTAAAATAGGATCTTTCAAAGCTAAAAAGCGAAGAGCTAGTAAAGCCGCATTATAACTGTTATTTATAGCAACTGTCGCAACAGGAACGCCCTTTGGCATTTGCACAATAGATAAAAGAGAATCCAAACCTTTTAATTTTTTTAAGGCTATGGGAACACCAATAACAGGTAAAACTGTCAAACTAGCTAACATACCCGGCAAATGTGCTGATCCTCCAGCACCAGCAATAATAACTTCAAGACCTCTATCTTGAGCTTTAAGCCCATACTCTTGCATGAACTCTGGAGTTCTATGAGCAGAAACCACTTTGACCTCTGTAGGCACTTTCCATTCTTTTAATAAATTGATTCCTTTTGACATGATTTTTATATCAGAAGGGCTTCCCATAAGCACTGCGACTTTGTTTTTTATTGGCATAGATTTCTTATAGCATAACTCTGTTTGCCTTTAAAGAAAAGCCTTTTTATGTAATTTATAGTAATCTATTAAAGCTGGCTTTTAGATAAAAAATCTATTAAAAGTAAGATATGAAGTTTTATACACTTTTTATATTTGCTTTTTTTTCTCATTTTCTTTTTGCGTCATTTTTTGTTAAAACTGAAAAATCAATTTTATCTCAATTACATTTTATAAAAACAAAGAGTCCTGTCAGTATTGATAAAAAGACTTTAAAATATTTTAAAGGATTCTCTCAAAACAATAAAATCCCATTAGAAAAATCCTATCAAAAGATTATTTTAAAAAAACAATTAAAACAAAATATCAAAATCGCAGATAATAAAAAGTTTGATATTAAGAGTAGTAACTTAGAAACTCATAAAAATAAACTGTCTTTAATTGAAGATAAATCTTTTTTTGATATAAAAACTTTAAATGAATTTTTTACAAATAATTCTCCTTTAGAAATTCATAATAAGGCTTTAGAGCTATTAAAAAATAAAAATAAGGAACCCGCTGTGCTTTTATTGAAAAAGAATTTTTATCAAAATCTGTTCCCTCCCTCTTACTTTATATTAAATCAATTAAAAGAGCCTGTAAGCTTCTCCTTATTGCTTTTCTTAACCGGTTTTATTATAGTCAGCCTGATCACTCTCATTTTTTTTATTCTTTATCTAAAAAGCTTTAGCTTTTTCTATCTTAAAAATTTGTTAATTTTTCTTACTCTATTTGCTTTTTTATTAGCAGGAAATTTCTTTTTATTAAAAAGTAGAGTGAGTCTGATTGAAGAAAGCTACCTAAAGTTAGCTCCCGTTAAAACAGCCCCCTCAACTGTTCAAATCCCTGCTCTAAAAGAGCTTATAGTTTTAAAAACACAAGGGGAATGGCTAAAAATAAAATCTCAACAACAAACTGGTTGGATTTTAAAACAACAAAGCTTTCAACTTTTTTAGTATTTGACAATAGTTTAAAAAAAAAGATAATCTCCACTCACAGAGGCAAAAGATGTTAAATATTTTCTTTGAAAATTTTTTAAAAAAAGAAAAAGAAAGTGAAACTAAAATCATCCAAAACTGTCCTCTGTTTTCAGATTTAACAAAAAAAGAAATGTCTTTTTTATCCAGTGTCATTCATCATAGAAATTATTCAGATGGAGAAATTGTTTTTAAACCAGCTGGAGGAACAGGGATGTATATAATATTGAAAGGAAGAGTAGATATTTTACAAGGGCAACCTAATTTGCAAGAAGAATCTTCATTGATTTCCTCTTTAAAAGAAGGACAGTTTTTTGGTGAGCTCGCATTAATACATAAAAAAGCCTATCAAAGCATGTTTGCTCAATCTTCAGGAGACTCAAAACTTTTAGGATTTTTTCAACCCGATCTAAAGCTTATTTTAGAAAACTATCCCAAAATGGGAGTTAAAATTTTAACTAAAATCAGTGAAATATTAAGCAATAGGCTTCAAAAAGCGGAACAAAAAATTTTACAATTACATTCTTCTTCCTAATGAAATCTTTTGCAGAAAAACAAAAAAGAATCAAACGATTAAATTTTTTTCGTTTAATCTTTTTTATAATTATGTTTTCTCTTTTAGTAGCTAGCCTTTTTATAATTAAAGGGCTTTTTATCACCCTTTTACTAGCCTTTGTTTTAAGCTTTATACTTATGCCTCCTACTAATTTTTTATGCCGGTGGATTCCCCGACATTACTCCGTTCCGATTGTTTTTTTTAGTTTTTTAGGCTCTCTAGGGACTTTATTGTTTTGGTCTCTTCCTTTTTTAACAAAACAATTTAAAAATTTACAAGAGGCCTTTCCCACATATATTGATCAAATATCTATTTTAATAACAAATTGGCAGGAACATTTAAATAATAATTTTGTTTTTATAGAAGATTTAGATTTATCAGAACGCTTTACGGACATTCTCTCTTCTCTTGGTTCAACTTTTTTAGAAGATCTTCCCTCTAATCTTACTCAATCTTTTACAATACTACTGTTAGCTCCTTTTTTTGCTTTTTTCATGATGAAAAGTCGTTTAGGGCTTACAAGAAATCTTTATCCCTTAGTTCCCAATCAGGTGTTTGAAATGTTTTTAAGCCTTCACTATAAAATTAATCAGCAAGTTGGTGTTTTTATCAGAGGTCGTCTTTTAGAAGCCTTTATTGTAGGTGTGATTATAGGAACAGGTCTTATTTTACTTGAGTTCCCTTTTGCTATTTTACTAGGAATTTTTGCTAGTTTTACAAATCTTGTTCCCTATATAGGACCTATTATAGGAAGTATCCCTGTTTTATTAGTCGCTTTAGCTAATGACTATGAAACCAGTCAAATTTTAATGGTTATGGGATTATTTTTTTTCACGCAAGTTATTGATTCTATGGTCTTAGTGCCTATACTTCTGGCAAGAATTGTCAATCTTCATCCTCTCACTGTAATTGTCATTATTATTGCTGGCGCTCAATTTATGGGAATTATAGGAATGATTATAAGTATCCCACTTGTAAATGCCCTTAAAGTCTCAGTTATGGCTGTCTATCAACACATTTCAGATAATATTTAAGCTCTCTCATCTTTTCCTTTGGTCTAAGAAAAAATACCAACATAAGAAGATTATAAAATTAATCGCCAGAAGCTTTTGAATGAGACAGCTAAAATGAATAATAAAGCGAAAAGATTAAAGACTTTGAAATAGGTCTGTTCTTAAGTTTCACAAAAGTTATCAATGATTTTTAATCTTCAGGCTTAAAGTCTTCTGTTTGAATATCTCCATTTTCTTCATCAATACCCACAAGTTTTTTGACTGATTTTTCAGCCTGAGTGAGTTCTTTTTTACAAGCTTCAATCAGTTTTAAACCTTTTT
>JAPORL010000181.1 GCA_026712605.1 Pseudobdellovibrionaceae bacterium
AAGCGACTTGCAGTCGCGTTGTGTTCAAATCCGAACTCGCTTTTAGCTTTGTATATTACAAGCTTTTGATCAAGAGACTGAAATAGGAATAAATGAGCCTTAAAATTAAAACATGTGGTTTGTTACAAACGAGCTTCAGTTACTATGTTCAATCTAAACTTGTTTTTAGCTTTGTATCTTACAAACTTTTGATCAAGAGATTTGTAATAGGAATAAATAAGGTTTAAAATTTAAAACATGCGGTTGGGCACAAACGAGCTTCAATTGTATTGTGGTCAAATCCGAATTCATTTTTTAGCTTTATATCTTATAAGCTTTTAGTAAATATAAACTAGATTGAAATTTATTATGGAAGTTTGCTATCTCTTTTATCAAGCTTTTAAAAAAGTAATTCTTAGCTTTTAGGACACTGACTATTAAACTCAACTTTAGCTTTCATATAGTCTTTTTGAGCTTTCTCTAGCTCATTTTTTTTCTCTAATAGTTTATTCTCATCAATTACTCGATCTTCATCAGATTTATAAACATTATGATTAATTTTTAATTGATTAATTCTATGACGACTTATATAAGAAGCATATTCACGATTCAATCTCTCCTCTTTTATTTTTAATTCAGTTGAGAGATTTTCACAATTACTGTTTGAAGTTCTATTTTCAGAATTTGTTTCTTGATAGCTGGCTGATAATAAAGGTAAAATTGCAAATAAAGTAAAAATAAGTTTCATACTATAACTCCTTTTTTAAAATAAGTTATTAATCTTGATTTGTCAATTTCACTGGAAAAAATGAAGTCTTATAATTGGCTGAAAAGCCAGTTTTAAAGTTTCACATTGACCTAAAGAAAAAGACAGTCTAATAACAAATAAACAATTTAAAAGCTCTTAATTTTTGAAAGATTTTTTGAGCCCAATTGAAAAAATAAAAGAGTAAATAAAATAAGGCTTTTTATGGAGACTTTAAAAACTTTAATTCAAACTTTATCTTTGGATCATAGTTTTTTTTATCACTTAATTCTAGCTCTTATCCTTTATTTTATCTCTAAAAAATGGTTGTTTCAACCTTATATTGCCAAGATGGATGAACGGAGCAGACTAACAAAAGGTCGCATGGATACAAACGAGGAAAAAAAACTAGAAATTGAAAAAAAGAAAGAGCTTTATGAAGAAAAAGCAAAAAATATACATAAAGAGTTTCAAAAACTTTTTAGTGTAATGAAAAATAAAGCTATGGAAAATTTTTCTAAAGAAAGCTTAAAACTAGAAAAGGATCAAAAAACTTTCTTGGATGAGCAGAAAAAAAATTTAGTAGAAAATGCTAAAAAACAAAATGAAATTTTAGAAAAAAGCCTTCCTCAATTAAAAGAGTCTTTGTTGGGAAAAATAAAAAGTTAGAGGCTTAAATGAAAAGAAAGCTTTTATTTCAAATCACTGGATTTTTAATTTTATCTTTTCCTTGGCTCGCTTATTCAGCCAGTGAGTTTTCTGCTAAAGCTATCTTTTTTCAAGCCTTTAATTTTTTTCTTTTTTTTCTGGCTTTTTTATTTTTAGTGAAAAAACCTTTAAAGGCTTTTTTTCATCAAAGGCAGAAAGATTTTTTTTCTTTTGAGGAGAAGTCTTTAAATTTAGAGAAAAAATTAAAAAAAGAACTTGAAATTTGGGATGAAAAGTTAAAAGACTTAAATAGCAAAAAAAATAATATAAAAAAACAGGCCCAAGACGAAGGCAATCGCTTTATGTTACAAAAAAAGCAAGAGCTAGAAAGCCTCAAAAAAAAATTTAAAAAGACTTCTGATTTTTTGATTAGTTTAGAAAAACAAAAATTAAAAAGGGAAAGCTTAAGACATTGGAGATCTGAATTGGTAGAAAAAACAAGAGAAGAATTAAGTGAATTATCTTTATCAGAAAATTTTCAAAAAAAAGAGCAGGAAAGCTTTTTAACTTTATTAAGTAGTAGCCGATTATTTGAAAAAGCTAAGGATTAAAAAATAAAAAGGAGAAAATAAATTTGAACAAAAGAAAAAGTGAAGTTTATGCAAGAGCTCTTTTTGAGCTGGATTCTGGCTCTGAGTTTTTAAAAAATTTAAATTTTTTTTCAAATATTTTTATTGAAAAAAAAAGCTTTTCTTTTTTCCTTTCTTTAGGTATCCCTTTATCTGAAAAAAAAAAGTTTTTAATTGAAAGCTTAAAAAAAGCTCCAAGCCTACTTAAAAATTTTTTCTTGGTTTTATTAGATAATAAAGGCTTTTCTTTTTTGCCAGAAATTGTAAAAATTTATCAAGATTTGTTGGATGATAAGAATAAAATTTGCCGAGGTTTGATTTTTAGTCCACAAAAACCTTCTCAAAAAGAAAAAGAGCAGATAGAAAAGCTTTTAGGAAAATTTTTTAACAAAACAGTTGTTCTTGAAGCCAAAGAAGATAAAAAGCTTATAGCGGGATTTTTAGTATCTGCAGGAGGCTATATGTTTAAAGGAACAAGTGCGCAGTATCTTAGAAATTTTGAAAAATTAGGAGGTCTATAATGTTTCAAGCCGATGAAATTCGCCATCTATTACAAAAACAAATCCAAAACTATGAAAAATCCTTAGAGCTTTCTGAGTGGGGACAAGTTGTTTCTGTGGGAGATGGGGTTTGCAGAGCTTATGGTTTAAAAAATGTTATGATGTCAGAGATTGTTTCTTTTGAAAAGGGAGCAAAAGCCTTAGCTTTGAATTTAGAACAAGATAGTGTGAGTTTAGTGCTTTTAGGCTCTGAAACAGAAGTAAAAGAAGGAGATAAGGTTTACCGAACAGAACAGATCATTCAAGTCCCTGTTGGTACAGCTCTTTTAGGGCGAGTGGTGGATACCTTAGGACAGCCTTTAGATGGATTGGGGGAAATCAAGGCAGAAAAATTTAATCCTTTAGAGCAAATTGCTCCGGGAATTATTTCTAGAGAACCAGTTAGTGAACCTCTTCAAACAGGAATTAAAGCCATTGATTCTATGATACCTATTGGCAGAGGACAAAGAGAGCTGATTATTGGAGACAGACAAACAGGCAAAACAGCCATAGCTATAGATAGCATTATTAATCAAAAAGATCAGGGGGTTAAGTGTTTTTATGTAGCTATCGGACAGAAACGATCTACTGTTGCTGGAGTGATAGAAAAATTAAGAAAAGCAGGGGCTATGGAATACACAACTGTTATTTCTGCCACAGCCTCTGATCCAGCCCCTCTTCAGTTTTTAGCTCCTTATAGTGGAGTGACTATGGCGGAGTATTTTAGGGATAAAGGAGAGCATGCTCTTATTGTTTATGATGATTTGACCAAACAAGCCCAAGCCTACCGTCAGTTGTCTTTGCTTTTAAGACGACCTCCTGGGAGAGAGGCTTTTCCGGGAGATGTTTTTTATATTCACTCAAGGCTTTTAGAGCGGGCGGCAAAAATGCATAGCTCTAAAGGAGGAGGCTCTTTAACAGCTTTGCCTATTATAGAAACACAAGCCGGAGATATTTCGGCTTATATTCCAACCAATGTGATTTCTATTACAGATGGACAAATTTTTTTAGAAGCCGATCTTTTTTATAAAAATATCAGACCAGCGGTCAATGTGGGAAAATCTGTTTCTCGTGTGGGAGGAGCGGCTCAAGTAAAAGGAATGAGACAAGTCGCTGGAACTTTAAAATTAGATTTGGCTCAGTTTAGAGCTTTAGAATCTTTTTCTGCCTTTGCTTCCGATCTCGATGAAACTTCTAAGAAACAGCTGGCTCGCGGAGAGCGTTTGGTAGAAGTTTTAAAACAAAAAGAAAGCAGTCCTTTAACAGTTCAAGATCAAATTCTTTCAATTTTTGTTGCAACTAGAGGATACCTAGACTCTATTAAAGCCAATCAAATTTTAGATTTTGAAAAGCAGTTTTTAGATTTTATAAAATCTAGATACTCTCAAATTTTAGAAACCATTAAAAAAGAAAAAAAATTAAATAATGAAATAGAAAAAAAACTGGAAGATATTATTCAAGAGTTTAAATCTGTTTTTAAAAGTGAATGATTTTAAAAACTCCGTTTTTAATAGAAAAAAAGGAAAAGCATGTCAAGTTTAAAGGAAATTAAAAATAGAATAGACAGTGTTAAAAACACAGGTCAAATGACTAAGGCCATGAAAATGGTTTCAGCTGCTCGTTTGCGTTCGGCTCAAAGTCGTATTTTAAATTTGAGAGGCTATGCCAATAACTTAGAAGAGCTTTTAAAGGATGTAATTTTGAGTCAAAAAATCACACACCCTTTTTTTGAACAAAAAAAGCAAGAAGAGCTTCATAAAATTTTAATTGTTATATTAACAAGTGATAGAGGGCTTTGTGGAGCTTTTAACGGAAATATTTGTCGTTTTACAGAAGAGTTTTTGAAAAAAGAAAAGTATTCTGTTCAAGATCTTTTTTTTATCGGTAAGAAGGGATATGATTATTTTAAATTTAGAGCTTATTCTTCTCAAGATTTGATTTTGAATTTAGTAAAAGAAAACTCTTACCCTCTTTCAGCAAAAATTGCAAAACAGCTCATGGACAAAATTTTATTGGAAAACTATGATGGAGTTTTTATTATCTACAATGAATTTAAAACGGTCATAACTCCAAGAATTGTTTGTGAAAGGTTTTTACCCTTTGATTTATCTAGTGAAAGGCTTTCTAAAACGAGACAGGATTTATTTTCGCGAGATATTTTGTTTGAAGTTTCTCCTCAAGAGCTCTTAGATAATTTATTAGAAAGATATTTTAGTGTTCAAATTTATCGCTCACTTTGTGAAAATATAGCGGCAGAACATGGTTCGCGAATGGCGGCTATGGAAAATGCAACTAAAAACGCAGAAGAAGTAGGAAAAACTTTAAATTTAAAATACAACAAGATGAGGCAAAGCTCTATAACGACAGAATTGATAGAGATTGTATCTGGAGCCGAGTCTTTAAAATGAAAAGGAGTGTAGTATGCAGTTAGGACAAATAAAACAAGTGATAGGCCCTGTAGTGGATGTGGAGTTTGAAGAAAAGTTACCGCCGGTTTATACAGCCTTAAAGGTCAAAGACAAAGATTTAGTTTTAGAAGTGGCCAGTCACTTAGGAGATGGTTTATGCCGAACCATTGCTATGTCAGCAACAGAAGGTCTAATTAGAGGAGAAGAAGTTTTAAATACTGGGAAAATGATAGAAGTTCCAGTGGGTGAAAAAGTTTTAGGTCGTATTTTAAATGTAACGGGAGATCCTGTTGATGAAGCGGGACCTATTGAAAGTAAAAAAAGATGGCCTATACATAGAAAGACTCCTGCCATTGAAGATCAAAGTACAAGGACAGAAATTTTAGTTACAGGGATTAAAGTGATTGATCTTTTAGCTCCTTATATGAAAGGTGGGAAAATTGGTTTGTTTGGCGGAGCGGGAGTGGGAAAGACAGTGATTATTATGGAGCTAATAAGAAACATTGCTACAGAGCATGGAGGTTATTCTGTTTTTGCGGGAGTGGGAGAAAGAACTAGAGAAGGAAATGATCTTTTTTTAGAGATGAAAGAATCAGGAGTTATCAATAAAACCGCTTTAGTTTATGGACAAATGAATGAGCCTCCGGGGGCTAGATCTAGAGTGGCTTTATCTGGTTTAACAGTAGCAGAATATTTTAGAGATGAAAAAAATCAGGATGTCTTATTTTTTGTAGATAACATCTTTCGTTTTACTCAAGCGGGTTCAGAGGTTTCAGCTCTTTTAGGCCGTATTCCTTCCGCAGTGGGTTATCAGCCTACTTTAGGAACAGAAATGGGGGCTTTGCAGGAGCGAATCACTTCTACTAAAAAGGGATCCATTACTTCGGTTCAGGCTATTTATGTTCCAGCAGATGACTATACCGATCCCGCTCCAGCAACAACTTTTTCGCACCTAGATGCTACAACTAATTTAGATAGGGAGCTAACAGCTTTAGGAATTTATCCAGCCGTTCATCCTTTACAATCCAGTTCCCGAATTTTGAATCCAGAGATTGTAGGAGAAGAACATTATGAAACGGCTCGTAAAGTACAGGCTCTTTTACAACGGTATAAAGATCTTCAGGATATTATTGCTATTTTGGGCGTGGATGAATTGAGTGAAGAGGATAAATTAGTGGTTTCAAGAGCTAGAAAAGTACAAAGGTTTTTATCTCAGCCTTTTTTTGTAGCGGAAACTTTTACAAATGTTCCGGGTCGTTATGTGGAACTAAAAGACACTATAGAAGGCTTTAAAGAAATTTTAAATGGTCAACATGATAAAATTCCTGAACAAGCTTTTTATATGGTAGGAACAATAGAAGAAGTTTTGGAAAAAGCTAAAAAACTTTAACAAGGTTTTCTAAACATGAAAGTTAGTCTTTTTACACCAGAAAAAGTTTTGATAAAAGATAAAGAGTTTAAAGAGTTAATAGTTCCTTCTGTAAAAGGGTATTTAGGAATTTTACCAGGACATGCTCCTTTGGTGTCTCTCTTGCAGGCTGGAGTTTTAAAGTATCTCCCTAAAAATTCTGAAAAATGGGAAAGCTTAGCTTTAGGATGGGGCTATTTAGAAGTGTATTCTGAAGGGGTAAGGATTTTAGCGGAATCAGCGGAAACAAAATCCACTTTAGATAAAGACAAGATCCATAAAAAGTTAAAGAGCATTCTAGAACAATTGGAAAAAATTAATCTAGAGCCTCAAAAAAGACAGACACTTGAAAGAGAAAAACTTTGGTTGGAAGGTCAGTTAGAGCTTTAATTTATTATTTATAGTTTTTCAAAGCTTTTCTATTCTAAAAGTTCCTAAATCTAATTGGACTTTTTCTTTTAGATCCAGTTGGATAAAAAGTTTCTTTTTTAAAAACTCCAAACTTTCCGATTCGTTTTCTTCAATATAGGTTTTTATTTTAGGGTGACAAAAAACTCTAACTTGTTGTTTTCTTTTTAAAAGTGAAAAATTTTTAGGAGACATTCTTTCTATTTTTAAAAATAAATCAGTTGCAATAGTCGGAATGGTTTTTTTTCTACCTAGTCCCCCACAATCTTGACAGGCTTCAGTCATAAAGTGAGATAGGGAATTAGCACCTCTTTTTCTTGTGATTTGCACCATTCCCAATTCACCCATTTTAAAAACTCTAGGATGAGATTTATCTTCTTTTAATCCCTCTTCTAAGCGATTGACTACTTTTTCACCGTCTTCTATTGACTCCATATCTATAAAATCAATTAGGATAATGCCTCCTAAATGTCTCAACTGAATTTGCTCGGTAATTTTTTGAGCCGCTTCTAAATTTAGCTCTAAAAGGCTTTGAGCTGTATTTTTTTTCCCTTTAAATCTTCCAGAATTGACATCAATGACAGTAAGGGTTTCCAGCTCTTCAAAAATTAAAAAGCCTCCGTTTTTTAAAGATACTTTTTTTTGATTGGCTGTTTGAACTTGAGATTCTAAATTAAATTTTTCAAAAAGGGATTCGGAATCATTGTAAAATTTTGTTTTTTTTGCCAGATCAGATCGAGAAGCTTTGATCCACTTTTTTACTTCTTTAAAGGTTTCTTTTTCATCTATAAATATTTGCTCAATATCCTTAGATAGCAAATCAGTTAAAAAGGACAATAAGGGTTCTTCTCCAGATATCAGCTTTCCTAAATTTTTTTGAGTTTTAAATTGCTCTTTTAACTTTTTCCATTGTGTTTTTAGTTGTTCAAGCTCTTTTTTGATTTGTTGTTCTTTTTGCTCTTTGGCAAAAGTGCGGACAATTAAAGATCCGGGGGGTTTCATTTTTTTTACAATTTCATTTAATCTTTTTCTTTCTTCGGGAGATTTGATTTGACGGGAAAGAGCAGTTTTTGTTTTTTGTTCAGGTAAGTACACAAGGTAGATTCCAGTTAAACCGATCTCTTGAGTAAGGCGAACACCTTTATTCCTAATGGGATCGGCTTTAATTTGAACTAAAATATCTTGTCCGGGTTTTAAAACTTTAGAGACTTCTTTTGTTTTTCCCATCAGATCTTTTCCGTAAAGAAAGCCTGATCTTTCTAAACCTAAATCTACAAAAGCAAAATTTAAGCTTTTTGTAATTTTGCTAACTCGTCCTTTATAAATAGCTCCTACTTGAGAGGGATTTTTATTTCTGTGATAGAAAATTTGTGTGAGTTGGTTTTTTTCCACACAGGCTACACGAGTTTGATAAGGACGGACATTTATAAAGATATCAACAGACATAAGTTATATATAAGTATAAATTATAAGGAAGTCTATTTTTATACAGTTTGCATAAAAAGCTCTTTTTCCTTAATTAAATGTAAAAATTTCTTTACTTTTATTAAATAAAGTAATTTTTTTATATTAATAGAGTTTTTTAGGAAGGCTTTTATTTGAAATTGAAAAGCGAGAAAACTCCAATTAATATAAAGCGATAGATAAGGAGTTTATCTTGAATCAAAAAGTTTCTATAAAGGATTTAGCCTTATTTGAAGCCCAAGAGATAGAGCTGAAGGCTTGGGTTTGTCAGTTTCGATCTAGTGGAAAAATTGCTTTTTTAGTTTTAAGGGATGGCACAGGAGAGTGCCAAGCTGTTTTAAATGAAGAAAGCACAGAAATTAAAAGCTTTGAGCTTTTTTCAGAAATTTCTTTAGAGTGTTTAGTTGAAGTGCAGGCAAAGGTTAAAAAATGGAAAGAAACTTTTGAATTAGAGGTATCACAGTTAAAAATTTTATCTTCCAGTTCCAATTATCCTATTGCAAAAAAAGCCCATGGAGTTGATTTTCTTTTAGATAATAGACATTTATGGCTTCGCTCAAAAAGACAAAGAGCTATCTTAAAAGTTAGAAGTGAAGTGATGAGATATATTCATGATTTTTTTCAACGAGAAAATTTTGTACAAGTATCAGCTCCTATTTTAATGCCAACAGCCAGTGAGGGAACTTCTAGTTTATTTTCTGTAGATTTTTTTGAAGAGAATCAAGTTTTTTTAAGTCAAAGCGGACAGCTCCACATGGAAGCGGCTAGTTCCGCTCTTTCTAAAGTCTATTGTTTTGGTCCTACTTTTCGTGCAGAAAAATCCAGCACTCGCCGTCATCTTTTAGAGTTTTGGATGGTAGAGCCTGAGATGGCTTTTTATTCTTATAAGGAGACTATGGATCTGGCAGAGCGATTTGTGGAGTATGTTGTGCAAAATACCATTCAAAACAAATCAGAAGAGCTTGAAATTTTAGGAAGGGATATAAAAAAACTTGAAAAAATAAAAAGCCCTTTCCCTAAAATCACTTATAAGTCAGCTTGTGATATTTTAAAGAAAAAACGAGCTGATTTTACCTCTGGAAAAGACTTTGGAGCTTTAGATGAAAGTCTTTTAAGTGAAGAGTTTGGCGAACCTGTTTTTGTATATCACTATCCAAAAAACATTAAAGCTTTTTATATGAAAGAAGACTCTCAAAACTCAGACTTATCTTTAAGTTTTGATCTTTTGGCTCCAGAATCTTATGGAGAGCTGGTGGGAGGAAGTGAAAGAGAAGATAATCTAGAGCTTTTATTGAAAAAAATTAAAAAACATGATTTAGAAGAAAAACATTTTAAGTGGTACTTAGATTTGAGGCGATATGGGAGTTTTCCTCATTCTGGTTTTGGTTTGGGTTTGGAGCGACTAGTTTGTTGGATTTGTGGTTTGGATCATGTAAGAGAAGCCATCCCTTTCCCCCGATTGTATGGTCGTTCTTTTTTTGAAAAAGAAGGCTAAACTTATATGAAGAAATTTAAAAGAATCAGTTTATTTTTTTTTAAAGCCATTTCTTGTTTTTGTGTGGCTTATGTCTTATCTTTAGTAGGTTTAGA
>JAPORL010000016.1 GCA_026712605.1 Pseudobdellovibrionaceae bacterium
TAAAAGCTTGTAAGATACAAAACTAAAAACTCAGACATGCGTTTTGCCACAAAGCACCTTGCAGGTGCATTGTGTTCAAATCCGAACTCGTTTTTAACTTTGTATCTTACAAGCTTTTGATCAAGAAATTTAAGAAATAAAGCTTAAAATTTAGACATGCGGTTTGCTACAAAGCGACTTTCAGTCTCTATTTATAAACTAGTTAGTTTAAATACATAGGAGTTTTACTCAGTAAAGAATTTTTACGGAATCGTTTAGGAATCTCTCCATTATGTTGTTCAAAAAATTCGTCAGTACAAAAAAATCTACAATTGTTAATCATACAAAAAGAAATTACTTCATCGGCATAAAACTCCAAAGGTTTTAAAGAGTTACTGAAAGAAATTTTGACTATATCTCGTCCTTGATCTTTTTTCACAAAAAAACAATGTTTAGGGATACAATTATTGGCTCTTAAAATTTTCTGGACAAAAGAGAATACTTTTTCTTTATTTAAATTTTGATCAATAGCAATACGACTTTGCAGTTCAGAAAACCATACCACAAAACGATCTTCTCCGTCCTTTCTTTTAAATAACATAGTAGAGGCTGAAGGTATCATTCCACCTACAATTCCATAAGGAGTGACTTCAATCCATTTCTTTTTCTTTTTTGTAATTTTTGTCATATTTTTCTCCATAAAAGGTACAAATATTTACTTTGTCAATTCTTATTGGCATAATTTTTCCAATATCTGTATTTTTTCCTTTAAAATAAACCAATTTATTTTGTGTGGAGCGTCCCATAAATAAGCCTGTTTTTTTGTCTTTTTTTTCAACTAAAACCTCTAAAAAAGCCTTCTCATATTTTTTTGCTAATAAAAATGCGATTTTTTCGTGCTTTTTTTGAAGTTTTGAAAGACGCTGGCTTTTTATTTGTTCAGGAACTTGATTGTTAAATGATCTAGCCTTAGTAAAAGGTCTGGCAGAGTATTTAAAAGAAAAAATACTTTCATAGGGAACTTCATCTAGGAGACTTAAGCTATCTTCAAAGGCCTCTTCTGTTTCACCCGGGAAACCAACAATTAAGTCTGTTGATAAGACAGATCCCGGCATTTTTTTTAAAATCATATTTGCTTTTTCTATATATTCTTCTCGGCTATATCCTCTATTCATCTTTTTTAAAATGTTTGTATTTCCCGATTGAACGGGTAAATGGATAAAATCCATTATTTTACTTCTGTATTTTTGCATAGTTTCCACAAGCTCTTCATTAAAATCTTTAGGGTGGGAAGTTGTGAATCGTATTCTTTGAATATCCGTTTTTATAGCTAGATTTTCTAGTAGTTTAGCAAAATCCGCTCCACAAGGGGATCGGTAGGAATTGACATTTTGTCCTAATAAAGTTACTTCTTTTACTCCTCTTTGGACAAGCGAGTTTATATCTTTTATAAGCTGGGATAAAGGACGGCTTCGCTCTCTGCCTCTGGTAAAAGGCACAACGCAAAAAGAACAAAAATTATCACAGCCTTTTGAAATATTAACAAAAGTGGAGATACCAGGCTTTCCAATTAAGGTTTGTACATGATAGGGTTTTTTTGGTTCCTGTTTAATTGAAGCAATTTTTTTACCATGTTCTAATTGAAGCAGGACTTGAGGTAGTTCATCTATAGCGTCTGTTCCTAAGACAAAGTCTAAAAGAGGAATTTGTTTTAGAAGTTTAGATCTTTCTTGTTGAGCGACACAGCCTGCGACACCTATTTTTAGATAAGGTTTTTTTTGCTTGAGTTGTTTATATCGTCCTATTTCGGAACGAACCTTATGCACCGGTTTTTCGCGAATACTACAGGAGTTGATTAAAATAAGATCAGACATTTCTACAGTTGGGCTTGGATTCCAACCTGCCATTTCTAAAAGACAAGCCATCCTTTCACTGTCATTAACATTCATTTGACAGCCATAGGTAGATATAAAAAAGTTTTTAGATAGATTGGATTTGTTTTTTAAATAAGATGGAACTGTAGTCATTGCTTTTTGATATAATAGAAATTAGTATAAATCAAGGGACTTCTTAAAGTCTAAAAAATTTTTGTTTTTTAAAAGTCTATGTCTTCAACATCTTCTGAATGAATTTTTTTTAAGGCTGTTTTAAAACCTTTATCGGATGACAAATCTTTAAAAAGAGATTCAAAAATTTCTTCTGAATGCTTTTCTACTAAATTAGAAAATTTTTTTGTTAAAATATCTTGATCTAAAATTTCTTTTTTTTTCTTTATTACATTATATAAACCAAAAAAATGAATACGACAGTATCCTTCGGCAGTTTCAGAATAATCACAATTTTCTATTTGGCAGTAATTTCTGCCTTGCATATCTTTTAAGATCATTTTTTCTTCTTTTTCTTTTTCAAGGATTCTTTGTAGTATTTTTTCTTTTTGTTTTAAATGATTTTTTATTTTTTTTTGTTTTTTAATTGTCTTTAGTGGCAAATTTTTATCTATCGCTTTTTTTACTTTTTTAATAATTTTTTTATTTAATTTTTTTATTTTAGAGATTTTTTTATTTAGCTTTTTTTTAGTATTTTTCTTTGTTGAATTTTTAATTTTAGAGGGTTTTTTAATAATTTTTTTATTTGATTTCTTAGTTTTAGAGATTTTTTTAGTTTTTTTCTTTTTGCTCATATTAGTCTCATTGAGGTTTTAATTGATGTATATATTGCCTATTTCTGTTTTAATAGAGGCATTACCTTTTGATATTTTTGATTTTATTCGTCCAGATACATAAGTGGATTTCCCTGAAAATTTTTTATAGAAATATCTTGGGGCATAAATTTTACCTTCTTCAGTATAAGCTTTTATTTTTGGTCCTTGTTTCATAAAATAAAGTCTCACAGCGCCTTGTTTAGTTGATATGTCTAACTCATCAGCTTGAATACTCGCTCTAATATCTCCTTGTTGGTTAAAGCCTTTAATATCTCCAGTAAATTGTGTCAAATGAATTTTTGGCTTATCACTATTAAATGTTAACTTTCCTTTAGATTTTTTTATGGTGACTTTGCCTTCATTAATTTGAAAATTAAAGTTTCCTTCACTTTGACTTAATTTCAAATTGGCTTGGAATGCTTTTAGATTTAAAGAGTTGTTATGGCGTAGCATACTAACTGATCCCTCTTTTAAACTTAATTTCCAAGAGCCTTTCGTGTTATTAGAGTTAATTTGACTTTTAAAACTTGAAATAAAAACAGATTTTATCCAATTAGAAATAGAAATTTTAGATTTGAAAGAGAATATTTGCAGATCTTTAGAGGGACCAAAAATTTCCAAATTTATACTTTTAGTTTTGTTGGACCATGCGGATTTAATTGAAAAATCTTTAGACTTTATAGAAAATTCGCCTTGTTCTATTTGAAATTCTAAGTCTTCTCCGCCTTTTATAGTATAGTTGGAAGAGTTGGAATGCTTTATGTTTAAGTTAAGAGAGGGAATTTGAATAGTAAAGCTTTTTATGTCTTTAGCTGGAAAAACTTTTTCAGTTGCAATTGCTGGTAAAAAAATCAAAAATTGAAATAAAAGAAGTAAATTTTTTGATAGTTTCATGTTTTGTTTAATCCTTAGAGTTGCTTTTAAATTTTAAACTAAATGAAAATAGAAATATTTACAAGAAAAATGATAATAATTCCTATTTGATAAAAAAGAAATGGCTAGCTCAAAATCAAAGCCTATTTATTCCTAGTTAAGGTTCTTGAGTAAAATTTTATAAGATACAAATTTAAAAACGAGCTCGGATTTGAACTGATTAGGGACTGTAAGTCGCATTGTGGCAAAGGTCTATCTGATTTTTAACTTTGTATCTTACAGGTTTTTTATCTTATAAGCTTTAATTTTGTAGATATTATAGTTTGATGACTAAAAAAAAAAGTGTCATTATAAGCTTACTATTATTATGAAAAAAATAGGAATTTTACAATTTCCTGGAAGCAACTGTGATAAAGATGTATTTAAGGCCGTTATATACTGTCAAAATAGATCTTTTCAGTTTAAAAATACCCTATCTAAGTTTTATAAACCTGAGTTTTTGCTGAGTTCTGAAAGAATTGAGATAAAAGATTATAAAGCTTTTATAGTTCCTGGAGGCTTCTCTTATGGAGACTATCTAAGAGCTGGCGCTATGGCGAGGTTCTCAGTAGTTATGCAGGATTTAATTCAAGCTGGAAAAAAGGGATGGCCTATACTGGGTATATGTAATGGTTTTCAAATTTTATGTGAAGCTGGTTTATTAAAAGGAGCTTTACTCCCTAATAAGCAAGGTCGTTTTTTAGATAGGTGGTCTAATCTCAAATTGGAAAATAAAAATAATTTTTGGCAGTCTAAAGCAGAGTTAAAATTACCAATAGCTCATGGGGCAGGCTCTTATTACATTCCAGATGATCAATTAAAACGCTTGCAGGACAATAATCAAATTTGGTTTTCCTATAAAGAAAACCCTAATGGTTCTGTAAATAATATTGCAGGCCTTATGAATAAAAAGGGCAATATTGCAGGACTTATGCCTCATCCCGAAAGAGCCCTTGTAGATTGGATGGGAGGCACAGATGGCTTCTCTTTTTTTCAAAAGCTTTTTCATTAACTTGTAAAATAGGGTAATTATATACATAATTTTCTAAAGTTATTAATCTACCTAAAGGCAAAAAAATCTGAAAAATTTCAGACATGCGTTTTGCCACAAAGCGATTGTTATTAATCTGCCTAAAGGCAATAAAAAAGCTGAAAAATTTCAGACATGCTGTTTGCCACAAAGCGATTGTTAGTTGCTATTCAGTTCAAATCCGAACTTATTTTGAGGCTTTTTTATTGCCTTAGGAGAATAAAATAAATTTAATCTTTTCTGGAAAGTTATGTATATAATTCCCAAAATATGTAAGTTTTTCTTTCTATGATAAAAAAAAACTGCTATAGTAAAATCTTTTATGACTCAATATTTATCAGCCCAAACAGGGAAGACTGTAAAAAATAATTCAAAGGCTATATCAAATAGCATTAAAAATTTTTCTAAAAAAAAAGATGGTATCTTTGTTTTTGGAGCCAGAGAGCATAATTTAAAAAATATCAATGTTTTTATCCCGCGAAATAAGATCACTCTTATTACAGGTCTAAGCGGAAGTGGAAAATCTACTTTAGCTTTTGATACCTTATATGGAGAGGGACAAAGAAGATACTTAGAAAGCTTATCTGTTTATGCTAGATATTTTATTGATCAAATGAAGAAACCAAAGGTTGATCTCATTCAAGGTCTTTCCCCCAGTATTGCTATCAATCAGAAGACGATTTCTTTTAATCCTCGCTCCACAGTGGGAACATTGACAGAAACTTATGATTTTTTAAGATTGCTTTATGCAAAAATAGCTGAAGTAAGATGTCCTGTTCATAAAGAAATTTTAAAATCACAAACTGCTGAAGAAATTGCAGAGGATATCTCTAAGTCGCCAAAAGATTCGGCTTTATTTATATTAAGTCCGATTGCTAGAGGAAAAAAAGGGGAATTTGTAAAAGAGCTTAACCAATGTTTGTCTTTAGGTTTTGATAGAGCAAAAATTGATGGGCAATGGAGAAGTATTGAAAAAATTCATAAATTAGAAAAAAGAAAAGATCATTATATTGATATTCTTATGGATTGTATAACTTTTAAAGGAGAAGACACTCAAACTAGAATTAACACAGCTGTTCATAGAGCCTTAGATTTAAGTAACTCTTTTGTGAAAATAGAAAATAATAAAGGGTTTGAAAAAACTTATTCTTTAGATTTTTCCTGTTCAAAATGTGATTATAGTTTTTTAGAATTGGAGCCAAAACTTTTTAGTTTTAATAGTCCAAAAGGAGCTTGTCCTGTTTGTAATGGAACAGGTTTAACTTATGAAGAAGACTATTTTTATGAAGAATCTGAAGAAGAATTAGAAGATGAAACTTGTCCAAAATGTAATGGAACAAGACTTCGTCCAGAAGCTTTACAGGTTAAAATTAAAGATCTTAGTATTGATCAAGTTAGTTCTATGAGTTTAGATGAGTTTAAAATATTTATAGAATCTTTAAAATATTCAGGCTTAAAACAACAGATTCTAGAAAAAATAAGATCAGCTTTGTTAGAAAGAGTATCTCTTCTGCAAGAGCTTAATTTATCCTATTTAAACTTGGATCGATCTCTTTCCACTTTATCAGGAGGTGAGGCGCAAAGGGTTCGTTTAGCTAGTCAACTTTCTTCACCTGTAATTGGTGTGATGTATGTATTAGATGAGCCGAGTATCGGACTACACTCAAAAGATCATCATAGAATTTTAAAAGCAATTAAAAAAATAAGAGATAGAGGTAATACAGTTATTGTTGTTGAGCATGATGAAGAAAGTATTTGCAATGCCGATAAAATTATTGATTTAGGTCCAGGGGCTGGGGAACATGGAGGTTTTTTAATTGCTGAAGGAACACTTAGTGAAATAAAAAAAAATAAAAAGAGTTTAACAGGAGATTATCTTTCAAAAAGAAAAAAAATTCCTATATATAAAAATCGTTATGATAAAAAAAAACCTAGACTTATTTTAAAAGGTTTAAAAGCGAATAACTTGAAGAATATAGAAGTTACTGTTCCTTTATCTTGTCTTGTAGGAGTGAGTGGTGTTTCAGGAAGTGGGAAAAGCTCTGTTGTGACAGATACAATTTATCCCTTACTGTTTAATTCTATCAATAAAAGTAATTGGCCTGTTGGCTCCTATTCTAAAGTGGAAGGACTTAAAAATATTCAAAGGGTGGTACAAATTAATCAAAAACCTATTGGACGAACACCTCGTTCTAATCCAGTCACTTATATTGGAGTCTTTCAAATGATTCGTAATTTTTTTGCTAACCTTCCATCAGCTAAAATGAGAGGCTGGAAAGCCAGCTCTTTTAGCTTTAATGTTCCAGGAGGGCGTTGTGAAAACTGCAAAGGAGCAGGTGCTATTAAACTGGAAATGCGTTTTTTACCAAATGTATTTACTACTTGTGAGGTTTGTAATGGAAAAAGATATAATCCCGATATTTTAAATATTACTTATAAAAATAAAAACATCTATGACATTTTAAATATGAATGTTGAAATGGCAGTAGAGTTTTTTAAAAACCATCCTTATATTCATCATAGGTTAAATTTTTTGAAAGAGGTGGGATTGGCTTATATTACTTTAGGTCAAAGTTCTATGACATTATCAGGAGGAGAAGCGCAAAGAGTAAAGCTATCTAAAGAGCTGGCAAAAAAAACTCATACACAAAGTTTTTATATTTTAGATGAGCCTACTACAGGATTACATTTTGAGGATGTTAAAAAGCTTATTGCTATTTTAAGACGATTTTCAGATCAAGGACATACAGTAGTTGTTATAGAACATCATTTGGATATTTTGAAATCTTGTGACTATTTAATAGATTTAGGACCTAAAGGAGGTTTTGAGGGTGGATATATTGTAGCTCAGGGAACACCTCAACAAGTGGCTGATAATCCAAAAAGCTGGACAGGTAAGTATTTAAAAAAATATCTTTCTTGATTAGATTTTAATTTTTAAAGATTTTTAAGAGGAACAAAGCTCTTCAATTTCTTCAGCTTCTTTAGGAAGATTTAGGGTTAAATTTTTTTGCGATTTTTGTGTAACTAATATGTCATCTTCTATTCTGAGTCCTGTTGCTCTTAAATCTTCAGGAAATTTTTTGTCTGTTCGGTTTATATAAATACCTGGTTCAATAGTTAAAACCATACCTGGTTTTAATACTGTAGATTCTCCTGGCTTAAAAGTAACATCATGCACATCTAGGCCTAATAAGTGTCCCACAGAGTGTGGACAGTATTTTTTATAGATTTCCATTTTTAAATTTTCTTTTAAGGAGCCTTTTAAAACACCAAATTCTAACAAAATATGAATAATTCCCTCAAACATTTTTTGATTGATGCTTTTTAAAGTTACTTCTGGTTTGACTGCTTTTATGAGTTGTTTTTGTAGTTTAAGAAGAGCTTTATAAAGGTTTTTTTGATTTTTAGAAAATTTGCCACTAACAGGATATACTCTTGAAATATCAGAGGCATAGTAGCCATACTCTGCGCCAGCATCTACTAGTAACAATTCTCCTTTTTTGCAGATAGAATTATTTTTTACATAATGTAAAATAGTTGCATTTTTACCACAGGCAAATATTCCTTGATAGGCTTCTCTTGTTGAACCTTGTTCCATAATAGATTTTATAAATACTCCATGTAAGGCTCTTTCGCTGATATTAGACTTTAAAGCTTTAGCAACTTCTTTATGAGCATGAATTGAGTGAGAGCATGCTTTTTTGATAGAGGTAATTTCTTTTGATTCTTTCAATCTTCTAAAGGGTTTTAAAAAATGATAGGCTGATTCTGTTTTTTTAAATTTAAATTGTATGATTTGTTTATTAAACTCACAGGTTTTATTGGAGTAGTCATAAAAAATTTTAGATACTCCTTTTAATTTCTTTTTTAAAATATTATCTATTTGAGATAGATAATAAACTTCATTTATTAAATATTTTGTTTTAACTTGTTTTGTTGTGGCTAAAGGACCATCCCAAACTTCTTTTACACAATCTTTATCACTAATGAATAAGACAGATCGAGAGGATGGGAATAGTAAAAATAATGACTTTGCTTGTTCAAAACCTGTCAAATAGTAAAAATTACTTTCTTGCCGGTAAGGGTAAGAAACATCTGTTTGTCTAAAAAATTGAGGAAGACTGCTTAAAATAAGAGCGCTAGAATGAGGTAGAGATTGGGCAATTTGTTTTCTCTTAATGAGATGCGATTTCATATAATAAAAATACTATTTAACAAAAAAAATGCAATACAAAAATGATTATTTTTGAATGATACTACAATAGAGTATCCACAAATTTAGATGTTTAATCTGATGGATATCTATCTTTTTTGTTAAAAGATTTTTTATAAAAGTTTGAAATTTTTAATTAATTTCAACTGTAAGTTATAAAAAAGCTGGCTTTTTTGAAGAATTTTATTTATAATTTCTATATGGTGATTTTCAATAATAAAGCTTTTTCTTTAATAGAGCTTTTGGTAACGGTTGGTATTATATCAATTTTGGTAACTTTTGGGGCAAAGTTTTATAATGAAAATATAGAAAAAAATTATATAACTACGGCGAAAGCTGAATTAGTAAATGTATTACAGTATGCAAACTTCGCAAACACTACTGATAAAGGGTATCATCAGTTTCTTTATCAGGTGGGCTATACTCCTAAAGGAATACTGACTTCAATTGTAGGGACAGGGGCTAGTAGGTCAGCTCCTTGTTGTAATGCCTATCCTGCTCTTGGGACAAGTCCTTGCCAAAAAGGACAGGGATTAACTATTAGCTACCCTATCAATCAGAATGAAAGTTGTAGTATGGGATTTATTTGCAATAGTGGTTGTAATTTAGGAATTTGTAACATTGCATCTTGTAATTGCGAGATGTCTCATAGTCCTAGACCCTT
>JAPORL010000126.1 GCA_026712605.1 Pseudobdellovibrionaceae bacterium
GTCTTCAATTTCTTTAATTATGTCTTCTGTTTGAAAAGCTATCTTACAACTTCTCTCAGATAGCATTTCTCCTTTTTGTTTTTCTAATAGATTTACAATTTTTTGAGAAGAGATTAAACTTTTCTCATGAAAGTTTAAAGTTAGAAATTTTTTTCCTGCTTTAAAATCCATTATCAAATTAGTTTTGCAAAACTCTCTGATATCAAGGAGAAAAAACAATTGTTTTAACTCTTCAGGAAAAGTTCCAAATTCATCTAACAATTCATTTTGAATAGAAAAACGCTCCTCTTTACTGACTGCTGAAGATAAATTTTTATAATATAATAATCTCAAGCGAGAGTCTAAAATATAAGTAGAGGGAATGCCTGTTGCAAAAGGAAGATGAATTTCTGGTTCTATAAAAATCTCTGTTTGATTTTGTAATTGCTCATTTAAAATTTCAAAATAAAGCTCTTCCCCAAGATTTTGAATATGTCCGCTTTGTTCTGATCCAAAAAGAGAACCAGCGCCTCTGTTTTCTAAATCATGAAGAGCCAACTGAAAAGAAGAGCCCAAGCTGGAATATTTCTCTAAAATCTCCAACCTCTCTTTAGCTAAAGGAGATAAAAGGCTCTCCTCAGGATATAATAAATAACAAAAAGCCTGCTCTTTACTTCGTCCCACTCGCCCTTTAAGCTGATAGATTTGGCTAAGCCCCATTTCATGAACTCGATCAATAAATAAAGTATTGGCTTGAGGGATATCCATTCCCGATTCAATAATATTAGTAGCAACAAGCATGTCATATTTTTTATTAAAAAAATCTATTATTATTTTATCTAGGTTTTTAGTTTTTCCATGAGCAGTAGCGATTTTAAAATCAGGAAGAATTTTTTGCAAATGCTCTACTCTATAAACTAAGCTTTTCACTCTATTATGAATAAATAAAATTTGACCCTCTCGCGCTTTTTCTTTTTTACAAGCCTGGATAATCTCTTCATCTATTTGCTTACTCCATTTTTTTAAAAAAATCTTAACTGGTTTTCTTTTAGCTGGCGCTCGGCTTATTACACTAATATCTTTAATGCCAGTTAAAGCCATATTTAAAGTCCTAGGGATAGGTGTAGCAGATAAAGATAAAACATCTAAATTTTTTCTATAACGAAAAAGTTTTTCTTTTTGCCGAACTCCAAAACGATGCTCTTCATCTAAAACCAATAATCCTAAATTTTTAAAAACCAATTGAGAATTAAAAACAGAATGAGTTGAAATTAAAAAATCAATACGACCTTCTTTGATTTGTTTAAAAATATTTTCTCTTTCCTTTTTAGCAATAAAACGATTTAAAAGAGCTAGTTTAAAAGGAGTATTTTTAAATCTCTCCTTAAAATTTTTAAAATGTTGTAAAGTCAGTACAGTAGTGGGAGCCAAAAAACAAACTTGAAAATTATTCTCTAAAACTCTAAATACAGCTGTTAAAGCCACTTCTGTTTTTCCAAAGCCAGTGTCTCCAACTAAAACACGATCCATAACATAAGCCTTATTCATATCAGACATGATGTCTTGAATAGCTCTTTGCTGATCAACAGTTTTTGTCCAAATAAAATCTTTTTCAAATTTTTCTAAAGCTGATTTTATAGGTAAAAAAGCTTTTCTTATTTTTTGTTTTCTTATCTTATAAAGCTCTATCAACTCAATGGCTAAACTCTGAATGTGTTTTTTTGCTTTTAGCTTTTTTCTTTCCCATAAATGACTCTGACCTAAGCGATCCAATAGAGTTTGTGAAATAGATCCCGCTGGTTTTCTGGAATATTTTTTAATCTCAATAGCTCTATAAGCGGGAACAAATAGTTTATCCCCTCCTTTATAACAAAGCACAATAAAATCTTCTTTTTTCTCCTTCATTTTTAAAGAGTTCAAACCCATAAACTCTCCGACTCCATGCTTTCTATGAACAAGCAGATCCCCTATCTCTAGTTCTGAAAACTCTAAAGCTCTAGCTCTTCTCCTAAAAGAATCAAAAAAATTTAAGTTCTGCTTTTTAGGAGAAATAAAATCTGCAACTCTTAAATAAGCTGTATCCCCCTTATAGACAAAGCTTTCCTTAAGTGGCTTTTCAATAAAGATAAGACTTTTTTCTCTATAAATATTAGAATCTTTGTAATCTAAAACCTCTTCTTTTAATAAAAGCTCTTTTAACTCTTTAAAAGTGGAGCCAGAAAAAATAATAGTAGAAACTGGCAAACTATCTAAATCTTTTTTTATATTTTTAGATTTTTTAAAACTAACTATTTTTTCTATATGATTTTTTAAATTAAGAGAATTTTCTTTTTGTGACAGCTCTTCCTCTTTTTCCTCTAACTTTTTCCATGAAACAAATAAATTTTCTCCCGTAAAAAAAGAATGTTCTTTAATGAGCTTCAACTGTTCATTAACAAAATGCTCTTTTGTTTTTTCAGGCTCCAGAATCCAAATTTGAGACAAATCTGAAAAAAAATCTAAAGAACAAGTTATATCTAAACAATTTAAAAGACTTTCAAAACCAAAATATAGCTTACCTCTAGAAAAATTTTCAAATAATTCTGAAGGCAAAACAGTCTCTAATTCCTTTTCTTGTTTTCTTAAATAATCACACAATTTTTTTCTGTTTTCCCCTTCAAAATTCCATTCTCTTGTAGGTAAAATAAAGGCTTTCTCTAACTCAGTTTCTCTTTTTTTAAAAGATTGATCTAACAGGTGAATGGATTTAATCTGATCTCCTTGTAATTCTACTCTAAAAGGAGTTTGATAAACTGGAGAAAATATATCTATCAAAAAACCTCTTGAAGAAAATTCAGATTCTTTTTCCACAAAATCTTTATGAATATAATCATTTAAAACATCATAATTAAATTTATCTCCTTTTTTTAAAACAAAAGAGCTTAAATGAATATTTGTTTTTTTTAACAGAGCTTGAGGACTAGCTAAAAAAATTCCAGCTTGTCCTTTATTTTGCGCCATAGCCTGCCATCTTTTTCTTTTACATATAAGACTTTCCATATAGAAAGATTTTGCTGGAGGAAAAGGAGGCAGTTCATGCCAAACAAAATTATTTTTTTTAAAATTAAGAAAAGATTTTAATTTATCTAAGCTGTTGAGATCAGCAATAACTAAATGTTTTTTTTGAACATTCTCTTTTTCAAATAACAAAGATAAACTAGAAACAGCTTTTATATTATATAATTTCAAACTCAATAAAATTTTTTTAACTACTGTTTATATCAAAAAATTGGAATTTTACTATCTTCTTTTTTATCCCTCAGCCCAGAAATAGCCTTTAACCTTAAAGATAGAATTTGTTTTTGTCTTTTTTGATAGTTTTTATATTCGTTTTTATAATTTAAAAAAGCTTGCTTTCTATCTCGTTGAAAAGCTTGCTGTTTTTTTTGATAACTCAGAAAAGCTTTCTCAGGATTAGACATTTTTTGTGATTTGACGATAGTCTTTTCTGGTTCTATAAATTGAATATTACTTAGAAAATCCAAAAGATAAGCTTTATCTTGTTGTTTCTGAAGTTTTTTCTCTAGTTTTAAATCTATCTTTCTTAAATTTAGATTTTTTTTCAAAGTATTTTCAAACTCTCTTTTATCTCTTTCAAAAAGCAAATAAGCCTTATAAGAGCTTAAGGACTTAACTTTATTTTTTATGACAATATCTTCATTAAAAACGGCAAAAGAGTTTAAACAAAAAAATAAAGCCAAATAGAAATATACCACACATGATATCATCAAGCTTACTCTTAAAAAAAACAAGATAATAAAAAATTTTATACTACTTTGGTTTTAATAAAATCGTATTATTCTGCAGGAGAAAGCTTTAAACAATCTGATAAAACTGTATTAATATTACCAGCTCGGTTTGATAAATTGGTAGTATTATCCATTATTAAATCATTAGCATTTTTCAGATCTTCTATCATTTTTAGCAGATCTTGTTTAAATGAAGTATCTGATTCAGAGTTATTTTCTAAAAATTGAATCACACTAGATAAAGACTTTTGCATAGATAGTTGATTCAAAATAACATCATCTTTATATTTTTTAAAAGCTGATGGTAAATCATCACAAGGGATATCTTCTGACTCTAAATAGCCCAACTCCTCCAATAAATCCTCTTCAGCAAAACTAGAAATAGTAAAAAAACTGATTAAACAAATAAAAAATATTCTTTTAAAAAACATCATTAAACTCCCAATTTGCATACATTATACTTTTCTTCTTAAAATCAACAGACTCTATTTAATCTGAATTCATAAAAGAGCCTTCAAGATTTATAATGATATAAGTATAGGTTTTTAATAAAAAAACTCAAGTTAAATTGCTTTTTTTGTAAAAAAGTAAAAGATCGTCAAAAAATTAAACACTCTTCAAAAAATATTAGATTTGTATCTTACAAGCTTTTAATTTATAAATTTTTAAAATCTGTAAAATGCTGAAAATCCAAGCGGTAGCAATATATCTTAGTAAATATAGACAATATTTAAAATATATTTTAAACTTTTGTTATGTCTTTAAAAAAAGTTTTTTTAGTAGAGGGTTTAAGAACTCCTTTTGTAAAATCAGGAAAAGAGTTTGCTGATATACATCCTAAATTATTAGCCACTTCTAATTTAAAAGAACTTTTATATAAAATGAATTTTAAAGGAGATGAAATAGACGAAGTGGTATTAGCTAATACCTCTGTTTTAACTGATGCTCCCAATATTGCGCGAGTAGTGGCTTTACAGGCAGGATTACACAAAAAGACTTCTGCTACAACAATAGTTAAAAATTGTGGCTCTTCTTTAGAAAGCTTTATAATAAGCCTCAGTAAAATTCAAACAGGACTTTATGAAAGTATAATTACAGGAGGAATGGAAAGTATGTCCTATATTCCTTTTTTTCTTCCTTACAAATTCACTCAAAAATTGAAAGACTTTATGATAGCAAAAACAGTCAAGCAAAAAATCAGAAGCTTATTGTCTTTTAAAAAAACAGATTTAAAAATTAGTCATCCCTTAATGCAGTTATTAACAGATCCTTTTACTGGTTGTTCTATGGGAGAAACAGCAGAGCTATTAGCTAAAGAATTTAATATTAGTCGTTTTGATCAGGATGAATTTGCTTTAAACAGCCATGAAAAAGCTCATAAAGCTAAAGACAAACTCAAAGAGGAGATGTTTTCATTTTTTACAGAAAAGCAGGTCATAGATACAGATAAAGGCGTAAAAGTTGATATTTCTAAAGATAGTATGGCTAAATTTTCTCCTTTTTTTGATAAAAAATATGGCACTGTTACAATTGCTAACTCTTGTCCTGTCAATGATGGATCGGCCATGCTGATTTTGATGTCTGAGGAGAGAATGAAAAGCATGGGCTTAAAACCTTTGGTTAGTGTTAAAAGCTCTCATTTTATGGGTTTAGAGCCTGAGCGTATGGGATTAGGTCCTGTTTATGCAAGTTCAGTCGCTTTAAAAAAAGCTGATTTGAGCTTAAAAGATATGGGCTTGATTGAGATAAATGAAGCCTTTTCTGCTCAAGTTTTAGCATGCCTAAAGGCTTTTTCCTCTCAAAAATTTTGTGAGGAAAAATTAGGTTTAAATAAAGCTATAGGAGAAATTGACTCTAATAAATTGAATGTCAATGGAGGAGCGATTGCTATTGGACATCCTGTTTCTGCTACAGGAGCGAGATTGATTTTAACTTTAGCAAAAGAAATGAAACGAAAACAAGTTGAGTTTGGTTTAGCTAGCCTTTGTATTGGAGGCGGACAAGGAGGAGCTGTTATTTTACAGAATGTGGCTTAAAAACTGGTAAAATAATGCTTAAAAAAATGAAACAATTAAAATTTAGTATCAAAGAAGGATCTATTGGTTGGTTAGAATGGAATAATCCTGAACTCACTGTGAATTTAATATCTTCTTCTTTTCTAAAAGAGCTATCAGAAGTGATAAAAAAAATTGAAAGCTCTCAAATTAAAGCTTTAGTTTTTGTTTCCCAAAAGGAAAATAATTTTTGCGCAGGAGCTGATATAAAAGAAATCCAAAATATGAAAAATCCTGAGCAAATTAGATTGGTTTTAGAATCAGCTCATCTTGTGTTTTCTGAATTTGAAAAATTAAATTTCACAAAGATTTGCACTATTGATGGGGCCTGCTTAGGAGGAGGTTTAGAGTGGGCTTTGTGTTTTGATTATAGACTGGTCTCGGCAGATCCAAATACAAAATTGGGTTTTCCTGAAGTTCAGTTGGGCTTAATTCCTGGATTGGGTGGCTGTATTCGTCTGCCTAAGCTTGTAGGTTTAAAAAAAGCATTAGAATTAATATTAACGGGAAAAAGTGTATCAAGTAGAAAAGCTGTTTCTATTGGTTTAGCTCATGAAAATGTCCCTTCTTTAGTTTTGAAAAAAAGAGCTCTACAGTTAGCTCAACAAATCATTGAAGGAAAAGCTCCTTTCAATCCAGTGAATAAATATAAAAACAAAAAGCCTTTTTTTTACTGGATGGAATTCTTTTTTAAGTCTTTAATTTGTTTGGTGTTTAAAAAAAAGAGTTTAGAAAAAACAAAAGGTTTTTATCCAGCTCCTTTAAAAGCTATAGAGCTTATAAAGAAAACCTATTATTATCCTATTTCAGATAAGCTTTTAAAAAAAGAAATGTCAGTTTTTACCCAGCTACTACAAACCCCAGAGTCTAAAAATTTAATTCGTTTATGGCTTTTAATGGATTCAGCTAAAAAAATAAATACAGTTTCTACAAATTATAAGCCTATTAAAAAAATAGCTATAATAGGAGCAGGTACTATGGGGCAATCTATTGCCTATTTAATGGCGGATAAAGGTTTTCAGGTTCGTTTAATAGATAATAAATTGGAAGCTTTATGCGAATCTTTGAAAAAAACCAGAAAGCTTTTTGAAAAACAAAAAAGACTGAGAAAAATTAATTCCTATGAATTAGAGAATAGATTTAATAATTTGTCTGTGAGTCAAAATTTTTCAGGAATTAAAACTATTGACCTTATTATTGAAGCTTTGCCTGAAGATTTGATTTTAAAGCAAAAGATCATTAAAGAAGTTTCCAAAAAAGCAAAACCGGAATGTTTTTTTGCTTCTAATACATCTTCCTTAAGTATTTTAGACTTGGCTAAGAGCAGTATGTTTCCATCTCATTTTTTTGGTCTACACTTTTTTAATCCTGCCCATAGAATGCCTTTATTAGAGGTGTTTATCAAAGAGGATCAAAGAGAAACCTATCCTCAAATCTTACAGTTCATTAAAAAATTGGGAAAAGTTCCTCTTTTTGTAAAAGACAGCCCTGGTTTTGTAGTGAATAGGATTTTAGTTGCTTATTTTTCTGAATGTTTAAATTTATTTGAAGAAGGTTATGAAATTGAGTCCTTGGATTCTATTTTAACTAATCAATTGGGAATGCCTTTAGGCCCTTTTGAGCTTATGGATAAAATTGGTTTAGATATTTGTTTGCAAACGATTTTTCATTTAGAGGAAAAAGGAATTTTTTTTAAGAGACCAGGATGGTTAAAAACTTTAACTGTTGTATTAGGAAAAGGAGAAAAGTCAAAAGAAGGCTTTTATAATTATAAAGAAAAAATAAAAATCGTAAATCCAAAGATAAATTCTCTAAAAAGAGAAAAGAGAACAGATTTTATGACAGATAAACAATTAATACAAAGAATAATCAATAGAATGGCAGTAGAGGGTAAAACACTTATTCAAAATAAAATTGTTCAAAAAGAAGAGGATATTGATTTGGCTTTAGCGCTAGGAGCTGGTTTTCCTGCTTTTTTAGGTGGACCGATGTTATATAGTAAAAAAGAGAAAGATTTGTTATAAAAAACTTTTCTTCGCCCTTATTTTATATTATCTTTAAAATATGAAGTTTATTTTAGTTTTCTTATTGATTTTTTCTATAGCTTGCAGTGATGTATTTCGCACAGCTCCTCCCGCTAATGTGGGTTCTGGAATTCCTATTGTTTACCCTACTAACAATGATCAAAACTCAACAACACAGGATAATTCTGATTCTTTATCTGAATTTGGAGATGTGAGATGTCATTCCAGCCAAGCTAATCAGTTTAATCAGCAAGTTAGAAACTTTTTATCTACTTCTTTTGATCCCAATCGCGCTAACTATATTATAAAATGCGCATCCAATCAACAATGGAAAGGTGGATTTTTTATAAGAGGAAAAGTTTATTTTGGAGATCAAAAATTTAATAACCAGTCTAACTCTCAAAACTTAACTGTCTTACAAAATTCTTATTTAGAAATACATATTGTGGATGTAAATAATAATCCTATTACCGGACAAGGAAAGCCTATTAAAATGAATATAGACACTTATTCTAGTACTATTCGCGGGCAAAATGCCAATCTTGTTTTTCAAGATACTAAGGGTAAGGTTTTTTTAAATGGTTCTGTAGGTTTTGATAATGAAAATAGGTCTCTATTTTCTGGAACTTTTGAATTTCAAAATTTTCAAACTTGGGATGGCTCTAGTTCAGGTTTGAGTGGAACACTTGGTCAATTTAGAATCTCTGCCTGTCGTTTTTTTGAGTGCGCCGATTCTGTTATACCTAGAAATTGATAATAGTTATTAAATTTTGTAAAACTATATATTTGACTATCCAAACTTTTTTAGTTGTCATTACTTTTTAGCTGTCATTCCTGCGAAAGCAGGAATCTAAAAATCAATCTGCCAGATTGATTTTATCCAAAATCCACTCATTGAAGAGATTCCCGCTTTTGCGAAAATGACGAAATGACTGAAATTAACAAAACCTGATAAAAACTTTAATATACACTTAATATAAAATTTAGATATTTTTTATAAATTTTAATAAGTTCAAAAAATTAAATAGATAATTTTTCAAAAAAACATATTTTTATTTAACTTTTTTTAAACTTGATGTAAGACTCTATACTTATTTTAACTTTTAAAAAAGGATTATAAAATTGTTTGAGGGATCAGAAAAAAAAATTGAAGTTATTTTTTCATCCAATAGGGATTCTTTATTAGAAAAAAGCGATAAATTTTGGAGAAAAATAGTTCAAACTTGTAAAGCGGATATAATATCCAGTTTAAAGTTTTCAAAAGTTCACTCTTATCTTCTATCTGAATCGAGTTTATTCGTATGGTCGCATCGCTTGGTTTTTATTACCTGTGGGAAAACTATTTTATCAAACTCTTTTATAGAAATTTTAAAGAGGTTTTCAATTAAAGATATTGAACTTTGTTTTTTTCAAAGAAAAAATGAATTTTTTCCTAAAAATCAAAAAAGTTGTTTTTATGCGGATTTAAAAAAAATTCGAAAAAAAATAAAAGGCTTCTCTTTTCGTTTTGG